>DATMZQ010000177.1:0-2009 GCA_035573615.1 Burkholderiales bacterium
GGCGCGTTTCCCACTGCGGTATGGTATGACACGCGCAAGCTGATTGTGCGTCCACGTCATCCGACCGGCAGACATGTCCATTTTCGCCGAGCCGAAGATCGATTGCCATGTCCATGTGATCGATCCGGCCAATTTTCCCTATCGCAATGACGTCGTCTACAGGCCGGCCGGCCAGGAAATCGGCACGACCGCGCAATTTCGTCACGTCATGGATTGCTACAACGTAAAGCATGCCCTGCTGGTGCAGCCGAATTCAGGTTACGGAAGCGACAATTCCTGCATGCTCGACGCGATCGAGAAAGGCGAGGGGCGGTTCAAGGGCATCGCCATCATCGATCTCGATGCGGATGTTGCGACACTGAAGCAATTCAAGGCGCGCGGTATCATCGGCGCCGCGATCAATCCGACATTCCACGGCAACGATTACTACAGGCATGCCTCCGTCCTGATGAAACGGCTTGCCGATCTCGACATGTATTTCAATCTTCAGGTCGAGAACGACCAGTTCCTGATGTACGCGCTGTGGATCGAAGAAATCCCGGTGAAGGTCCTGATCGATCATGTCGGACGACCAACCCCTCCGGCTGGTCTCGATCAACCAGCCTTTGCGTCCATTCTGCGCCTTGCAGAAACCGGCCGCGTGAGCGTCAAGTTGTCCGGGTATCTTAAATTTGCACGATCACCTTATCCGTTCGACGATTGCTGGCCCTTTGTGCGCGCGCTAGTCGATGCTTTCACGCTTGATCACTGCGTATGGTCTTCGGACTGGCCGTACCTGCGCGCGCAGGAACGGCAGGATTACGGACCGCTGGTCCAGCTGGTCGGCCAGCTGTTTCCAAACGCATCCGACCGGCGCAAGCTTTTCTGGGACACGCCAAATCGCTTGTTTAAGTTTGCCGATCACTGAAGGGAGCGCGGGAATGGAAGGCAAAAACATGGGCACGCAGCGCCTTGAAGCGTTTACCGATGGTGTGATTGCCATCGTCATAACGATCATGGTCTTGGAAATAAAAGTGCCGCACAGCGCGACCCCCGAGGCGCTTCTCGGCACTCTTCCGATCCTGCTCACCTATGTGCTGAGCTTCGTCAACGTGGGCCTGTTCTGGAATAATCATCACCACATGCTGCACGCCGCCTCGCGGGTCGACGGCAAAGTCCTTTGGGCAAACTTGTTACTGCTTTTTTGGCTTTCTCTCGTGCCGTTTGTCATTCGCTGGATCGATGAGTCCGGATTCCAGCCGCTGCCGACCGCGGCTTATGGCGCAGTTATGGCGATGGCGGCGATCGGTTACATGTTGCTGGAGCGGGCGCTCATCAACTGCAATGGGCCAAAGTCGATGCTGGCGAAAGCAGTTGGCCACGATGTCAAAAGCAAGATTTCATTGGGCATTTACACGATCGCCATCGTGCTCGCATTTTACCAGCCGTGGATAGCCATCGCGTTGTACATTGCCAATGCGGCGGCCTGGTTTCTGCCGGATCGACGTATCGAATCGTTGAAAGCATCTGATTAAACTCGCGCCGCAGGCTCGGATGAGGGCGTTGTTCAATGTCCGTTGGTGGGCCAACAAGGAAACGTTCTGCGGCCGTGCTCGTGGCAGGTGCACTGTTTTTGCCCGCCGTGATCAGCAACCTCGCATTGGCGCAGGCCCCCGCGCAGACTTCTCCCGAGGTTGCGATCAATCTTGGCGGCAGAGGCTGGTCTTCACCGAGCAGCAATGGCGACGAAACGAAGCGCTCAGCCGATGAGTTTTCCTTCGAGGCGCGCGGCGGATTTGCGACCGACTATATGTACCGCGGGACAACGTTGTCGGATCACAAGCCGGCTGTTGGCGCGGCCTTTGAAGCGGCGTTTTCCATGTTCTACGCAGGCGTCGCCGTGGCCAGCGTCAAGCTGCCGACTCAGCCGTCGGCTGAGATTTCCGCGAGCGCCGGTTTGCGCAAGACGATTGCGGATATCAATTTCGATTTCGGGGCAACCTACTTTTTGTATCCCGGCGAGACATCAG
>DATMZQ010000178.1:0-4225 GCA_035573615.1 Burkholderiales bacterium
TCGCGATCATGGCCCTTACGATGGCTGCGTCGTCATTATCGGTGCAGATATCGCGTACAAAAGAGCGATCGATCTTGAGCACATGCACGGGAAACTGTTTGAGGTAGGCCAGGCTCGAGTAACCGGTGCCGAAATCATCGACCGACAGGCGCACGCCCAACTGCTCTAGCCGGGTCAGCGTCGTCATGCTGTCGGGGGATCTTTCCATGACGGTGTTTTCGGTGATTTCCAGTTCCAGATACTGGGCTGCCAAACCGGTTTCGCGCAGGATTTCAGTCACCGCGGCAAGCAGGTGTTGTTGTCGCAGCTGCAGCGGCGAGAGGTTGACCGCCAGCCGTAGCGGCGGCAACCCTTCGCGCTGCCATTTGCGGGCTTGCGTACAGGCTTCACGCAGCACCCAGGTGCCGATATCCAGAATCAGCCCCGATTTTTCCGCGACCGCAATGAACTTGGCAGGGGAGATCAATCCTTGCGGACTTTGCCAGCGCACGAGGGCTTCCATGCCGCAGACGCGTCCGCTCGCCATGTCCACCACCGGCTGGTAATGCAGCACGAATTCCTGCTTCTCGATGGCCCGGCGCAGCTTCGCCTCCAGTTCCAGATACTCAGCGGCAGGCGGTGCCATCCCGGGCTCGTAGAATTGGAATTGCTGGCGGCCGCCGCGACGTTTGGCGTGGTACATCGCGATGTCGGCGTTCTTGACTAGTTGTTCGATGTCCTGCGCATCGCGCGGATAGAGCGTGATGCCGATGCTCGACGAAATCGACATTTCGCGTCCGTCCAGATCCACCGGTTCCGCCATCGCGCTTCTGATTTTTTCCGCAATGGCTCCCAGCTGCTCGGGCGCAGTGACGCCTTCGATGACGACAGTGAATTCATCACCGCCCAGCCGGGCAATCGTATCGACCTCGCGCAGAAAACGCTTCAGGCGCTCGGCAACGACCTTGAGCACACGGTCTCCCGCGGCATGGCCAAGCGTATCGTTGATCTGCTTGAACCGGTCCAGGTCAAGGAACATCAAGCCGATCATTTCGTTTTCGCGCCGCGCGCGACCGATGGCTTGCCGCAGCCGGTCATAGAACAGCGCGCGATTCGGCAACCCGGTCAGCACGTCGTACTGCGCCAGAAAAGACAGGCGTTCCTCGGACCGCTTGCGCTCTGTTATATCGTCAAGAATGCCTTCGAGTGCGATGATTTTGCCGGCCTCGTCACGCACAGGCTGCGCTTTTTCCGACACCCATTTCACTGAGGCGTCCGCGCAGACGATCTGATACTCGATCATCAGATGATCGCTGCGTTGAAGTTTTTCCCGCCGTTCATTTTTCACGCGGTCCCGGTCACCGGGATACACCAGGTGCACGAACGGCAGCTTGCGGCTGTCGATCAGATCCGCAGGAAAATAGCCGGTCAGCTCTATGCATCCTTCGCTGGCATATTCCAGCGTCCACACGTCATCATTGCGACAGCGGTAAGCCATGCCCGGGATGTTGCCGAGCAAAGTTGATAGTGCGCGTTCTTTCTCAAGCAGCGCCGTTTCTGCGGCGCTGCGCTGTGCATCCCGTTCGCTGGCCTCCAGCCCGAAAGAAAGGGTCGTCGCCATCTCATCGAGCAGTTTGATCAGGTCCTTGTCAAAGATGCCCGCTTCCGGGGAATAAACCGCGAGAGCGCCGATCACTTTGCCGCCCTTGCGCAGTACAAATGCGCCGCCAGAGCGCAAATTTGCACCGCCTGCAATTGCGCGCCAGCCTCTGCTGCCATGGTCATTCAGAAAATCGTTGTTGATGCTGTGCATGCCATCGCCCAGGATTGCGCGTGCTATGGGACCGTTCAGATGTGGACCCGGGCGATCAAGCTCAAGCTCTATCCCGAGCAAGTCCTCCTGGTATTGCCCATGCGTGGCGACAAACCTGCCGACACGTTTTTCGGTTGTCTCGATTTGCAGGATGCCGGCCAGCGCGAATTTGCCGTGCTCGACCGCGATTCGACACACTTCGCGAAAAAGTTGCGCGGAACTCGGTAGTGCCGTGATGGCCTTGCTGGTTTCGCTCAGTGCGGCGTAAAGGTGCGTCAGGCGGCCAATGCGTTGCTCGTCGCGCTTCCGAGGCGTTATATCGCGAAATACGGTTTGAATAGCGGCCTGACCAGCGTAGACAATGTAGCGCGAAGCGGCTTCCACATCGATTGGCATGCCGTCGACACGCACGAATTTGACCTCAGCCATCGGAACACCGGAGCGATTTTCGTACATCTGCCGAAGCTCGGCGCCGTACTTTTCCATGCAGTCCGCATGCACCACCGATTCAGCCGCCCGACCGAGAATTTGCGATGGTTCGTCAGCGCCCAGTACATTTGCGGCCGCCTGATTGGCGAACACGTACGTGCCCTGGTATTGCACGATGATGGCATCGGAAGACAGTTCAACAAGTTCCCGGTAACGGCTTTCCGCGTGGCAGCGCGCAAGAAATTCGCCCACCATGGTGCTGAGCGCGGAAGCCGCTGCGAGGAGTGCGCCATCGCGCTGCCGTTCGTCCCGGCAGAAAAATTCCATGGCGCCGAGCGTATGTCCGCCGACCAGAAGCGGAAACGCGAATGCCGAATGCAGACCCGCTGCAAGCGCCGCAGAAGCGCGCCGCAATCCGGCCAGGGTTCGGATGTCCGTGACAATCAAGGGGGAGCGGGTCTTGAGCGCGGTGCGAATCAAACCACCCGCACCGGGCTCGAACGACGTTCTGCGCGAAATCTCCACGAACGCGCTGGCGGCCAGGTTTGGTTCGTGCCAGAGGTGCGAGCAGCTAACGTGGCCGGACTGTTCGTCCTGATTCCAGCAGGCGCCGTATTGCCAGCCCAGGCTAGTGCAAATGCGCTGCAGGACCGTGTTCAGCGCTATGTGTTCCGACGGGGCATGAGACAGCAATTGCGCGATGTCGTCCAGCAACGCCAGATGAGAGCCGGCGCTCGCCGGTCCGGATTCCAGAGCGCCGGAGGGTTGTTCCTTGCGGGATGTTTGCATGTAACCCTGATTATCGCCGATTACTTCGGACCCTTCGCTATCCAGTGGGGTTATTTGCTCCTAGAATCCAGTTCCCGCCGCTACACAACCCTCCAACAAGCGAGCTGAAATTGGCAAACAATATCGATAAGTTACTGGCGTCCCGTGTGATTCCGGTGCTCCGATTAGACTCGCGCAAGCTTGCCGAGAGCGCAATCGACTGCCTGGTGCAGGCCGGATTCCAGACGGTAGAGATTACGCTCACGACGCCCGGTGCGATCGAATTGATCGCGCAGTTGCGCAGAAATAGCGCTGAGGATTTCCTGGTCGGTGCAGGGACAGTGCTGGACCTTCGTACGGCGCAGGCGTGCCTCGATGCGGGCGCGGATTACCTGGTATCGCCTTGCCTTGTTTCCGGCATGGCAGCCCTTGCCAAGGCGGCGGGCCGCATCGCGCTAACGGGCGGCTTTACTCCAGGAGAAGTCCTGTCCGCCTGGCGCGATGGCGCGGCCGTCGTAAAAGTTTTTCCGGCCTCCACTGGCGGCGCTTCCCACGTGGCTGCGCTGCACGCCATCTATCCGGACATTCCACTGTGTCCAACGGGCGGTGTATCAAGCGCAAATATGCTCGATTACTTCACGGCTGGAGCGGTCATCGTAGGCATTGGCAACAGTGTCATCCACCAGAAAGCGCTCGCAGCGGGCGACCATGCAGCAGTCATTGTCCACGCACGCGGATTCCTCGACATCGCGGCGTCTGCGCCTGTGTAACGATGCATCCGATCGACGTCGTATCGCTGGGCGAACCGCTTTACGAATTCAGCCAGATTCCGGGTTCGCCCGGCAGATTCTTGCAAGGCTTCGGAGGCGACACCATGAATTGCGCAATCGCGGCAGCCCGGCAGGGCGCGCGTGTCACTTATATCACCCGGCTTGGTGATGACGAGTTCGGCCGCCAGTTTCTGCAACTGTGGCGCGATGAAGGTCTCGATACTTCCGGTGTGGCAATCGATAAACAGGCGCATACCGCGGTCTATTTCATTACGCATGGCCCCACGGGACACGTCTTCAACTACCTGCGCAAAGGTTCGGCCGCCAGCCGCTTGCAGGCCAGGGAGCTACCGTTCCACCTGCTGCGCCGGGCGCGCTATTTTCATACCTCCGGCATTACCCAGGCGATCAGCGACAGCGCGCGCGAGGCGGTATTCGCGGCGATCGAAGCCTCCAAAGGCGCGGG
>DATMZQ010000179.1:0-2462 GCA_035573615.1 Burkholderiales bacterium
TTGGCGTTCCGAAAGATCAATCCAAGAGTGCCACCATGGCGGCCAAGTGCATGCAATACCCAAGGATGGACAGTGACGTGTCTCATTTTCCAAAGGAGCGGCGCTGACGAGACCTGGCTAATGGGCACGTCAACGTCGGACAGAGGATAGTCGAGTATTCGCCACCTGTCGTGCCGGCTGTCGTGCATCATGCCAATTGCTCCACCAGAAATCCCGAAATGAACGTTAATCAAAATGAGCCGATGGTCGTCATGACGCTCGTCACGATTGGACAATAGGGGACACCCGTCAGCGCTACGGAATATGGACGGGCCTTTGAAATGACGAGCTCTGACAGGATGGACAACGCTCGACAACGGATCGCCACCGGGTCTCGTCAACCACTAGTGTGGTAGCGACTGATAGGGGATAGGGAAGAGTACCTGGTACGTCGAACTTCGAAAGTTATTTCGAATGCAGCAAGAGCAGTGCGTTTGGCAACACTCGAAATGGACGGATGGGGGAGTGACCTCTTGCGATACGGTGCGAATTGCATCGCGTCACGGCCACGGTTTCGGTACGTGGTTCATGCATGCAGCTGAACGGAGGATTTCCGATTGCTCAGTAACCAGCAACGAGGAGGGGAGTGGGTCGTCGCTAGTCCGTTGATCGCAGAAAAATCTTGCAGTGCTAGAATGAACCGGTGCCGCGACGCTGGGCTACGCAGGGCAACCGCAATGCCTGGTTCCCGTAGCGTTCGCAAGCAAGTAGGGGAGGGAAGTCTTGCCCGCGTTCAAGGCGGTTGGAGGGCGCGTGACATGGATTTTCTTCCAGCGGGGGCGGCCCGATTGCGCCTCAGCACCGCCGCGCGGGACACGGGCCGCTTGCGCGGCACACAGATATGGCCCAGTCATTTACCATGACGCGCGACCTCAATCATGCTACGACGGGCCCATGGCATAGGATCTTTGCTTTGACTTGTTCGGGACCGGATTCAGCAGGATGCGCCAACGTGGTTCGGCAGTTCGTGGGCGATCCGATCAAAGACGTTTCCCCAGTTTCCGGACTCGGTTTGGCGAAATAGCCGGACGGTGGGATACCATGGACTGTCCTCGCGGTCGAGCATCCAACGCCAGTCGGGAAGGTACTGCAGTGCCACCCAAGTCGATACGCCTAGCGCCGCCGCCAAGTGCGCCACCGCAGTGTCGCAGCTGATCACCAGATCGAAATTCTTGAGGATGGCAGCCGTATCCATAAATGGTCCTGATTGGGTGTCGATGCTTTCGTCAAACTGAATCACTGGGAACGATAAGTCCTTCAGTTGTTCGATGCCCGGTCCTTTCTGCAGGCTGAACAAGCGCACGCCCTCGACTTGTGCAAGGGGTGCAAAGTGCTCAAGCGGGATGGATCGCTTGCGGTCACCCTTGTTTTCCGGATTGCCCTGCCAGACGACGCCGACCTTCAGACCATCGTAGGCAATCAGTCCATCGGCCCACTTCTGGACAAGTTGAGAATCCGCCGACAGGTACGGCACTTCGTTGGGAATGGACGTTAACGTCGTTCCAAAAATCCGCGGCAGGCTCAGCAAAGGAACATGCACGTCGAACGCCGGCAGGGGAGAACCCCTGGCAATCAAACCCTGGTAACTTGACTGCTTGAGCAGGGGAATGAGCTGAGGAAGGGTTTCAAAGCGGACCGTTCCGCATGCGCGCTCAAAGACCCGCGGCAGATAGCGAATGAAGTGCAGCGTGTCGCCGAGTCCCTGCTCGGCATGCACCAGGAGCGTCCTGCCTTCAAGCGGTGATCCGTCCCAGAGCGGCTGTTTGAAACTCTGAATTCCGCAAATCTTCGACTTCAATCGCCATTCATACTCGCGCCAGCCTTCTTCCAGCTTGCCCTCCGTGAGCAATAGAAAGCCGTTGTTGAGGTGCGCTTCGGCGTGGTCAGGCTTGCGCCGAAGCGCTTCACAGTAACAGATGGACGCTTCGTCAAACTTACCTGACGCCTGAAGCACCGAACCCAAGCCGCAATGGGCGTCGACATGGTCCGGTTTGATCTCAATGGCCCGCCGATAGGCGGCCGCCGCTTCCTCTGGCTGATTTTCGATCAGGGCCCCTGCCAGGTTGTTGTAGGCGTCCGCAAAATCGGGCTTGAGCTCGATGGCCTTGCGGAAGTTGCGAAGTGCCTCGTCCTGCTGGTCTTTTTTGCGCAGCGCGCAGCCCAGATTGTTGTAGGCATCCGCCAGGTTGGGGTTCAGCTCGATCGCCTGGTGGTAGGCGGCGATCGCGTCATCGACTTTTTCGAGCCGGCGAAGCGCGCAGCCCAAATTATTGTGCGCCGGGGCGAAGTGAGGTTTCCGGGCAATTGCTTTGCGAAAGCAGTCGACCGCCAACGGCATTTGATCTCGGTTCCAATAGGCGCAACCAAGGTCATTGAGGATATCCGGGTCGTCCGGCTTGGCTCGAAGCGCTTTTTGAAAACAT
>DATMZQ010000180.1:0-3286 GCA_035573615.1 Burkholderiales bacterium
CTGCAGATTTGCTTGCGCCATTGGCACACAGCGCCGCGACATTATTTGCAGCCGGGGATCGCAAACGCGTCCGCAAATGTGACAATTGCGTGCTTCACTTCCACGACACCAGCAAGAAGGGGACGCGTCGCTGGTGCAGCATGCAGTTATGCGGGAATCGGTTTAAGGTTGCAGCGTACGCAGCTCGCCAGCGCGAGAACCGATAAAAAGGCCAGCTACATATATTCAGGGCTTAGCATAGTAATCGACTTATTTTCTTGAATTAATACCTACAAACGCCCTTGTAGTGACCGGTCTGTCCTAGCCTTCCGACGCGAGATCCGTAAGACTCTCGGTCGTTGACGGTGGTGATCCATCGGCAGGGTAAACAGTTGAAATTCTGGTTGCACAATAGTTGCACAAATGCTCCCAAACAGGGCTCTTTGCCCAACAATGAGGCAACTCATCCGAACGTAAGCTATTGATTCCGAACAACAGCGTGTGGAATCGGGAATTTGCTAAACCGTTGCGCAGATGCTTTTGAATTTGGAATCAGTAGAAAATCACAAAAGAGCCGCGTTCCAGATACGTTCCAGTTGGACGCAATTCCTGATGCCTGAGCGTTTTCTGCGTGTCGAAAATTCAACAACTTACGTGTTTTCAATAGACCTTCATAGCCCGATTCCCCCCGCCGGCACCATGATTCTAAAAGTACTTAGCTGAACTATTTTTGCTGCGCGTAACTGCTACGTAGCCGAAATCTTCCTTTTCTGCCGATTTTAGCGCTTTTAGCGTTTCTGCGATCCTCAACCAGAGCCAACAATTTTTGATGTGGAAAACGGTCGGATGACCGCTTCTAATTTGGCAGACTGCGCGAGAGATTTCGGTTTTTTTCTCTAAGTACTTCCTGGCGAAGCAGCGGATCGGTACTCCACGCTCGCTGGAGGTGCGCTTCGAGCCGCATCTGGCGATCGCGGACCCACGGAGCGTAGTGGTCCGGGAAATCGCCGGAACTTGGCCTTTGGATGAATCGGTATGGACTTTGTGCGCTTGGGTAACGATCTGTTCGCCATGCCCGACGGCTCGAGTTGGTTCCTGGTCGATGAGCAGAAACTCATCACCCTCACGGCAACGATGAGGGGCGTCCTGGTCGATCCCCTGAAAACCACAATCGTCCAAAACCAGCGTTGCATGACCACCTGGGTCATCACAAAGCCTCAAGCTTTACCCTAGCCCTTGTGCCACCGGAAGCCAGCCAATGAACGCGTCTGCGAGCGCCCAGGCTTTTGGCGCACGATTAAAGCGGGACGCCGTGGTCGGCGATGTAGCGCTCGAGTTGGGACTCGCGAGGGCCGATATAATGGAAGGCCTCGGCCCATTCGAGGCCATAGCGACGCCCTAGCTCCCGGTCTGACAAGACGCCACGCTGGCTGAGTGAGTCGTTATCCAGAACGATATTCTTAATGTACCCGCGGTTGGCGCTGTCGTCATCTCCGCCGAGAATCGGAAGGCGCAATTTCTGGCTGGCAAGTTTGGCGCGGAGCCGAGCACCGTTTTCCCCGCTAGGTCCTTGCGTCTTGTTGGCTAAATTGGCTTCGACTTTGCGATCGATCCAGGCGGAAATGTCCACAACGCGATTGACGATTTGCGGTCCGCGCGCGAAATAGTATTTTTCCTGCACCGCGTGCGGCTGCAGGCCGGCAGCAAGTTGCTCGGGATAGTCCAGATCCATTCCGGCCATCCAGCAAGACGCTTCCACAACTTGAGCGGTCACGTAATGGTCAGGATTTTCCTCATAAATTCCCCACGGATCGTAGCAAACGATGGTGTCAATTTTGAGAAGCCGAATGAGATGAACCATGCGCGCACGCATTTCAACGCGCGAAATGTCGTCCATCAGATGATTGCGATATTCCAGGTTGAAAACTTTTTGCAGGCTTAGCGCCTTTGCGACCGCTTCGGTGTCCCGCTCATTGTCCAAAACGCGTTGGCCAGTCGTGCCGGACCCGGCCATTTCATCATTCGTCGTGCGGATCAAATAGCCAGTGTATCCCTCACCGACGAGTTTGGCGACCGTGCCACCCGCAAAGATCGGGATATCGTCGGTATGAGGCTGGATCGCGGCAAGGACTTTACCGGCATGAGGTTTGCCGGAAGCGGCCCGTTCGACCAAAACGCCTTCGCCAGTGGCCGGCCCCGCGGCTTGTGGCGGAGGCCCAGCCTGTTTCGGGATGCCCGAGCCGCGCGCGCCGAGCATCGCGCCACCAACTAGAAAATCACCGACGAACTCTCGACGTTTCATCCCATGGCCTCAGGCGCTATAGGAGTGCCGCTTGGCGCTCCATTCGGCAGGCCCATACTCACCCAGCGAAACCGTGCCGTGCATTACGTCGCCATCGACTTGACCGGTGAACGTATATTCCAGCACCGTGCCCTGGATCGGATGCCGGCTGGATAGCTTGATCTGATTCGCCTGAATCTTCCCCTGTAAATCTCCGCGCAGGGTCTCCCCTTCGTGAACGCCGTGCAACGTTCCCGCAGTTTGCTCCACAAAGAATCGGTGCTGAGCCGATCCCCGCACATAGTCGATTTCAACCTGCCAGACGCCGCCCACGCTCTGCGGATCGCCGGCTGGCACGACAGGGTTCGAGAACTTCGGTGGATTCGAAAGCGCACGATGCAAAGCGTCCGCCGCCATTTTGTAATCTTCGGGCATCATCATGTACGGCATGATCGTCACCGAGCTGGCCATTTGGTCCGGACGCGTGCCCCGGCCGCCGGCGACCGTGATCCGCGGGCTGCCGTCCATCAGTGCACTGACGACCTCGGTCCCAGTGATATTCAGGGCCGCGCCATCCCAATTGATTCGAAGCCGCGGCGCGTGATTCGAAAGATCTTCGGGTTGAAGCACCTCAGTCGTCACACCAGGAATTTTCTTCACCCGATCGCTGATGTAGCTCAACCACGATTCCCAGACCTTCCACTCCGCATCGTGATCGCGTTTGGCCCACATTTCCACCGCGGCAAGCATCCCCATTATTTCTTCCTTGCCGACTTTGAGCGACCTGCCGAACGCATGGTGCGGTGCGCTGTTGAGCCATGCGGCCTGCAGCAGGTCCTTTTGCCCCAGCAGCACCCCCGCGCTTTGCGGACCACGCATGCATTTCCCGCCGCTATACCCCACCATCGTCGCTCCGCGTGCCAGGTGATGGTTAGGAAATGTCGGCGTCTCCGCCGCCGCATCGACGAACACAGGCACGCCGTGGCTTTTCGCGACCCGGCAGACATTCTCAATGTTCAGCGGTGC
>DATMZQ010000181.1:0-6205 GCA_035573615.1 Burkholderiales bacterium
ATCCCAGTATGGCTAACGCGACTGCTACCCATTGCAGCCCCTGGATGCGCTCTTGCAGCATGGGCCACGCAAATACCAGCACCCAGAACGGCATGGTAAACACCAATACCGATGTCTTGCCGGGTCCGCCTTCGGAAAGAGCCCACGTGTTGAGCAACAGGAAAGCGCCAGTCTGTATTAGGCCGATCATCAGCAGGGCCTGCCAATGTTGCGGCTTGAGCGGCCGGCCGGTCCAGATCAATCCGATGAACAACGTCAGGATACCGAGTTCCAGGCGCAGCCCCACGACATCCATCGGGCTTGCGTAATCCAAACCGATTTTGGATGTGATCCAGCTGTATCCCCATAGCATGACCAGCAGGACCATGACGATCACCGCCTTGCGCGTCTCGCGCTGCGAACTCATTCGCCAGTGCCAACTGCGGCCTGCAGATTACCGTCCAGTGCGATGCGTTGGTCGAAAACGAAGCAGCGTCCCTTGAAGTGCGCGCCGCCGCATTTCTCAAAGTAGTCGAGGATGCCGCCTTCCAGTTGATAAACATCCCGGAAACCCTTTTTGATCAGTACCGGCGCCGCTTTCTCACAGCGAATCCCACCGGTGCAGAAGGTCACGATCGTCTTATCTTTTAGCGATGGGTCCATGTTGTCCACCGCCTCCGCAAACTGCCCAAACGAATCCAGACCCAAGTTCATTGCATGTTCAAATGTTCCGGCCTGAACTTCGAAAGCATTGCGCGTATCCAGCAGCACCAGATCGCGGCCTTCATCGATCCAGCGCTTGAGTTCTGCGGGCGCAATTGCAGGCGCGCGCCTGTTAACCGGGTCGATTCCGGGCACGCGCAAAGTGATTATTTCCTTCTTGATCTTGACGAGCATGCGGCCGAACGGCTGGAAGGCAGATTCACTGCGCTTGAAGCGTAGGTCGCTTAGCCTTGAATCTTCATGGATCGAGACCTGAAATGCCGCCGCGCCTTCTTCGCTGCCGGCGATGACGATATTGATGCCCTCGTCACCCAGCAGAATGGTTCCCTTTAGCCCCAATTCGCTGCTGCGAAGCTTAAGCCGGGCTTTCAGGTTTTCGAGCGCGTCGAGCGAAACGAATTTATAGCCAGCAAGATTGACGTATTGCATGAAAAACAGGCCAGAACCATCGGGGCCGGTATTCTACCAATCTTGCGCGAGGCGCTGAACACACAGGAAATGCAGACAAAACAACAGTGAGCCGTAATGCGCCGGAAGCGGTGAACGTTACGGCGAGCCGCCAACTTTTTCGGGCGTAAAATGCGGCCCATGCAACCGAAGTTCGTCCACCTGCGTCTTCACAGTGAATACTCCATCGTTGATGGCATTGTCCGCCTCGACGATGCAATCGCTGCGGCTGCAGCGGACGGTATGCCGGCACTGGCGCTGACCGATTTGTCGAATGTATTCGGTATGGTCAAGTTCTATCAGGCCGCGCGCAACAAGGGGTTGAAACCGCTGATTGGATGCGACGTTTGGATCACCAACGACACCGATCGCGACAAGCCATACCGTTGCCTGTTGCTGTGTACGTCCCGTGCTGGTTACCTGAAGCTGTGCGATTGGCTCACGCGAGCCTATCGGCACAATCAGTATCGGTCGCGCGCTGAAATCCACAAGCAATGGCTGGGGGAAAACGGCACTGAAGGACTGATCGCATTGTCTGGCGCTCACCTGGGTGACATCGGACATGCGCTGCTGGCCGACAACGCCGCGCAGGCAACGAAGCAGGCGCAGTTCTGGTCAGCATTGTTTCCCGGGCGCTTTTATATCGAATTGCAACGCCCGGGCCAGCCGCATGCGGAACAGTACGTCAAGCGCGCAGTGCGCCTGGCCAGTGCGCTGAAAATACCCGTTGTCGCCACGCATCCGGTTCAATTCGTCAAGCGCGAAGATTTCGTGGCGCACGAGGCCAGGGTTTGCATCGCGGAAGGCTACGTGCTTTCCGATCAGCGTCGTCCGCGTGTGTTTACCGAAGAACAATTCCTCAAGAGCCAGGCGCAAATGGTGGAGCTGTTCGCCGATCTGCCGCAAGCGCTGGACAATGCAGTGGAGATCGCGCGCCGGTGCAGTTTCGCGCTGGAGCTCGGCAAGTCCCGTTTGCCTTTGTTTCCCACGCCCGATGGCCGCACGCTGGAAATGTACCTGCATGAACGCGCGCTGGCGGGACTTGAACAAAGAATGCTCGCGCTCTATCCGGATGCGGCGGCTCGGGAGCAACAGCTCGCACGCTATCGCGAGCGTCTCGAATTCGAGATCAGCACCATCATTCAGATGGGGTTCCCCGGTTATTTCTTGATCGTCGCCGACTTTATCAATTGGGCAAAGACCAACGGCGTACCGGTTGGCCCCGGCCGGGGTTCCGGCGCAGGATCACTGGTGGCGTATTCGCTTGGGATCACGGATCTGGACCCGCTGCGCTACGGCTTGCTGTTCGAGCGCTTCCTGAATCCGGAACGCGTTTCCATGCCGGATTTTGACGTGGATTTTTGCCAGGATGGCCGCGACCGCGTGATCGATTACGTCCGGCACAAATATGGTGATGATTCGGTTTCGCAAATCGTAACCTTTGGCACGATGGCGGCCAAGGCCGTGGTGCGCGATGTGGGCCGGGTCATGGAATGGAATTACAGCCGCACTGACGAGCTGGCAAAACT
Organism: Burkholderiales bacterium; assembly: GCA_035573615.1. Classification (GTDB taxonomy): domain Bacteria; phylum Pseudomonadota; class Gammaproteobacteria; order Burkholderiales; family JACQAP01; genus JACQAP01. Next base: position 2,679 of record DATMZQ010000181.1, read on the forward strand.
GATCCCGTTTCAGCCAGGAAAATTAATCACGTTGCAAATGGCGCGCGAGATGGAACCCCGCCTGCGGGAGCGTGAAGAAACGGAAGAAGAGACGCGCGAGCTGCTGGCGTTGGCAGGACAGCTGGAAGGGTTAAGCCGCAATGTGGGCATGCATGCGGGCGGTGTGCTAATCGCGCCCGGCAAGCTGAGCGACTTTTGCCCGCTTTACGCCGCGTCAGGGTCGGAGAACACCGTTTCACAGCTCGACAAGGATGATGTCGAAGCCATTGGCCTGGTGAAATTCGATTTTCTTGGCCTGACGACGCTGACTATCCTCGATTGGACACTGCGCTTCATCAAGCGCCTCGATCCTCAAGCAAACATCGTACTGGAACAGCTGCCGCTGGACGATGCCGCGTCCTACCGAATTTTTGCCAGCGCCAATACCACTGCCGTGTTCCAGTTTGAATCTCGCGGCATGCGCGACTTGCTCAAGCAGGCGCGGCCGGATCGCTTCGAAGACATCATTGCGCTCGTCGCGCTGTATCGGCCCGGGCCAATGGAACTGATACCGGATTTCACACAACGCAAACAGGGCAAGCAGTTTGGTTATCCCGATCCGCGCGTGGAATCGATTCTGGCTGAAACCTACGGGATCATGGTTTACCAGGAACAGGTCATGCAGATGGCGCAGATCATCGGCGGCTACAGCTTGGGCAGTGCGGATCTGCTGCGCCGGGCGATGGGCAAGAAAAAGGCCGAGGAAATGGCGCAGCATCGCAGCATATTTCGAGAAGGTGCCGGCAAGAATGGCTTGACGCCGGCCAAGGCGGACGAAATCTTCGATCTGATGGAGAAGTTCGCAGGCTACGGTTTCAATAAATCTCACGCCGCTGCGTACGCCCTGGTTGCGTTCCAGACCGCGTATTTCAAGGCGCATCACACTGCGGCATTCATGGCGGCGAACATGTCGGCCATCATGGACGATACCGACAAGGTGCAGCAGTTCCATGAAGATGCGATTGCCAACCGGCTCGAGGTGCTGCCGCCCGATATCCATGCCAGCGATTACCGTTTCTTCCCGGTAGACAACCGGCGCATCCGCTATGGATTGGGTGCGGTGAAAGGAACGGGCCAGTCCGCCATCGAGCACATCATCGGAGCACGCGCCGCCGGCCCATTCAAGGATTTGTTCGATTTCTGCCGCCGCGTCGATCGCCGCGTGGTGAACCGCCGTGTCATCGAATCCCTGGTGCGCGCCGGAGCGTTCGATTCAATCAACGCTCACCGCGCCAGCCTGCTGGCCTCCGTTGGCATCGCGATGGAAGCGGCCGAGCAGGCAAGCCGGTCGGCTTCGCAGGTGAGCCTGTTTGGAGAAGCTTCGACGTCAGCGGAAGGGCTCAAGCTCATCGAACCTGCGGCCTGGAATGAGTCGGAACGCCTGCAAAACGAAAAGCTCTCGCTGGGGTTCTACTACAGCGGGCATCCGTTCCGCTTTTACGAGGAAGAATTTGCCGCTGTCGTGCGCACACGCCTGGACAAATTGATGCCCCCGGCGCCCGAAGAGGGTGCCCGGCAGCAGAATATTGCCGGTGTGGTCGAATCCGTCAGGATGCAAAAGACCGGCAGCGGACGCATGATGGTGATGATGTTGTCCGACGGGACAGCGCGCGTGGAAGTAGTGGTCTACGATGAAATACTGGACCGGCATCGCAGCTTGGTGCGCGAAGATGCGATCGTGCTGATCGAGGCCAAAGTACGTTCATTCCGGCGCGGCGGGGAAGACGGCGAAGAAAACGTGGCCATGCGCATCGCTGCGGAAAAAATACATGACCTATCCGGAGTCAGGGCGCGCTTCGGACGTCATTTGAAATTGTCGATGAATGGCGCGGCAGATGCCAAAAAGCTCAAAAAAGTGCTGGAGCCTTATCGCAACGGACCGCTGCGTGTGTCCATTGCTTACACCAACGGCAATGCTGCTGCGGAATTCGATCTGGGCGATGATTGGAAAATCAGGCCTGACGACAATCTAATGCTGGAACTCGGAAAATGGCTGGAACCAAAGAACGTTCAGATCATCTATCAGTGAAGCAGCCGACGCTCATAGACTCGCGGTTGATCGATGCCGTTTCGGCGCAGGCTGCTGCCAGTCCGCGACGACGCAAGAACTTCAACTTTCATGCGCAAGAATCCGCTCCTGCGAACCGCCTCCTGAATGCGATAGAACCGGATTCGTATGTGCAGCCCCACCGGCACCTCGATCCGACCAAGGACGAGACCTTGGTGGTACTGCGCGGCGCGGTCGGTCTGGTGGTCTTCGATGAAAAAGGCCAGGTTCTGCAGCACTCCGCCTTAAGGGCTGGCACCGGGTCGATCGGCGTCGACATACCGCACGCAGTCTGGCACACCTTCGTTGGGCTGGAACCGGGATCGGTTATTTTCGAGGCGAAAGCCGGTCCTTATCTGCCACTGGCCCGCGATGAGAAAGCATCGTGGGCACCGGGGGAAGGTGACCCTGGCGCAGTTGCGTATTTGGACAAATTGACCGGTCTGTTTCAAACCGAACATTCAGAATAGTACTGGCACCAAACGGAAAGCCGTGAGCGCGCTCGATTGTTTTCATCCCGCTGTTGCGAGCTGGTTCCGCCGCACTTATGTGGCGCCGACTGAACCGCAGGTCCAGGCTTGGCCGGCGATCAGCTCCGGTCGCAATGCACTGATCGCGGCCCCGACAGGTTCGGGCAAAACGCTCGCCGCGTTCCTGGCCACCATCGATTCGCTGATCCGGCTCGGCGTGCGCGGAGAATTGCGTGACGAAATCCATGTCGTTTACGTTTCTCCGCTGAAGGCCTTGTCCAATGACATTCAGAAAAACCTGGATGAACCGCTCGCTGGAATCCGCAAGGAACTACTGGAATCAGGCCTGCCTGACGTAAAAATCCGAACCGTCGTTCGCACCGGTGATACCCCGCAGTCCGATCGAGATCGCATGCGGCGCAATCCGCCGCATATTCTGGTGACGACGCCGGAGTCGCTGTACATCCTGCTGACCAGTGAATCCGGTCGCAAGATGCTGTCCACAACCCGCACTGTGATCGTCGATGAAATTCATGCCATGGCGCCGAACAAGCGTGGTGTGCACCTGTCGCTTTCGCTGGAGCGGCTAGAGCATCTGGCTGGCGGGAAGCTCACCCGTGTGGGACTTTCTGCGACCCAGAAACCCATCGAAGAAGTCGCGCGCTTTCTGGTGGGGGGCGGGCAGTCGAACGGGTTGTTCGATTCCAATGCCTGCAGCATCGTCGATACGGGTCATGTGCGCAAACGGGATCTGGCGCTGGAAGTGCCGGAATCCCCACTCGAAGCCGTCATGTCCGCCGAAGTCTGGACACAAGTCTACGACCGGCTCGCCGAGTTGATTCGCGAGCATCGCTCGACTTTGGTGTTCGTCAATACGCGCCGGCTTGCGGAACGCGCTGCACGCGCGCTGTCCGAGCGTCTCGGCGAGGATCAGGTGACTTCGCATCACGGCAGCATGGCGCGCGAGCAAC
>DATMZQ010000182.1:0-2066 GCA_035573615.1 Burkholderiales bacterium
TGGTTCGCGATGTAGTTGTTCGAGGCCATGAGCAAAAGGACTAGAATCTCCGAAAGGGTGCGCGACTGCTGGTGAACGTAGATGGGCTCAAGGCCCTTTGGCACAGATCCGGTTGAAATCGGGCCCTTGACGGTGCCGCCAGCCTGCCCGATGAACGCGGCGATCAGCTCGCCCGCGTATTTTAGGCTCACCGCAGGGTCCTGGCTCAGACTGATGCGACCGCGGCCCTTTGGACCCCGCGCACGGAACTGGCTGATCGCCAGCGGAGTGATAGGGGTTTGGTTTTCAGCGGAACGGACGCTGTTCCCATTGCGAACGGCGTTGATCGTATTGAAGTTCACCGCCAAGGCTGAATTCAGGGCGTCATAGGATTCCTTGCTGTCCTCGATGCCCGGGATGCGGATGGTGGCGGGGTAATAGCTCGCATCGAGCACGATGCCGTTGATCGGCTGCTTGCCGATAGCGGCGACCAACTGGGGCGCGAGCAGAGCCAGCTCTTCAGAGACTAGGAAGGGGTCTCCACCGCCACGCACGTAAAGCGCCCGGTTCTTGTCCAGATAAAAGCGAGTCTGGAAACGATAGTCACCACCGAGGACCTGCAGCGCCAGCCAGGCGGTCACGATCTTGGTAACCGAGGCCGGAACAAAAGGCTCGTCGGCGTTCTGGGCCACCAACTCGTTGCCAGCGGAATCCACCACGAAGACCAGTCCTGCCGGAGTGAGTGACGCCACCTTTTCCTTGGCGCCAGCCAGCGCGTGAGCGGGCAGTAGAAGAAGGACAAGGAAGAGCAGGCTAGGCCACATGGCGGACCCTGTTCGTGCGAATGCAAAAGAATGCGCTTGCCAATGATATGCACTCATAACGCCTCGCGGACATTCAGTGTAGTCTTCCATCACGGCGCTATTTGCTCCGCCGAATCAAATCGGCCGCACGCTCGGCAACCATGATCGTCGGCAAATTGGTGTTTGCGCTTGGCACCCGTGGCATCACAGAGGCGTCGACGACCCGCAGATTGCATATTCCATAAACCCGGCACGCCGGGTCGACGACTGCCATCGGATTGTCGGCTCGGCCGATCGAACAAGTGCCGACTGGATGCGCCATTGGCGCGGCCGCTCCGAGCAGTTCCTCATCGCTGAGTTCATGCCTTTTGTGCTTGTTGGCAAACCATCGGCCCGGCCGGATGACCCTGCCGATGATGTGGCGGCTGACGGCGGCGGGCGCGTTTAACACAGTCTTCGCGGCGACGGCCAAAATATTGCCGATGACGCCAGGTCGGTTGAATTGGTGCAGGGACATAACAGGCGGTAGCAGAAATGCGTCATTGTAAGTAGCGGCCACGCCTGGCGCGCATAACAGGTCTTCCGCAAACCGCGCGGCAACCAGCATCCGCGGTGGATCGCGCGGATCTTCGAACAATCTGAATTCAATACGCGGCGGTATGTCCGTCCGGGCGCTCACCAGCGAAACCTTGCCACGCGAGCATGGTGCGTAAAGTGCGCACCCGACCATCGCAACATGTGGACCGTAACTGCGCGGGCTGACACGGCCGATCGTGAACAACAACAAGTCTGCCGGTGGGGCTCCGGGCAGTTTCGAGGATACCCGTGCGCCGGCGATCGCAAACCTTCGCAGAGTGTTTTGCAGGCGAGATTGCCGAGGCAGCGTAAGCGCGAAATGCAGATAAGGGTGATTTTGCAAATTGCGCCCAACGCCGGCGCGATCGAGCCTTGGCGTTATGCCGATTTTCTGCAGTTCATCGGCCGGCCCAATTCCCGCACGCAGCAATATCGCCGGTGAGTGAATAGCCCCGGCGCACAGGATGATCTCGCGTGCAGCTATCTCCACGGTTTTGCCGGCGTGATCGATGCTTGCGCCTTTCGCTCTGAGGCCGTCGAACTGCAGCGCGGTCACGCACGCATTGGCCATAATTCGCAGATTTGGGCGTCGTCGCACGGCTTCGGTCAAATACGCATGAGCGCTCGAGGCGCGCGTCGTCATGTCCTGGCTGAGCGGCATGGGGAAAAAACCTTCGCCAGGTTTCTCGTTGATATCTTCAACAAGCG
>DATMZQ010000183.1:0-19848 GCA_035573615.1 Burkholderiales bacterium
GCAGCAGATTGCCGAGCACGCGCAATACTTTCCATGCAGGACGGGTTTCGTGCAGCGGCCGCACTACACCCTCGAAGCTTTGCAGGCGGCCTTCCATGTTTACGAAGCTGCCGCCCGTTTCGGTGAACGGCGATACCGGCAACAATACCTGTGCGTAATCGAGCCCGTGCCGGAACGGCGACATGGCTACCACCAGTTCCGCGCTCTGCATGGCGGCCCGGGCGGCGCGCGCATCGCCACAGTCAAAATCGATTTCAGCGTGCAGCAGCAAATAAGCCTTGCGCGGCCGCTCCAGCATCTCTCCAGCGTTCATGCCCGCAACATCTCCGCCGCCCGGTGTCGCAGAAGCGACATAGCCACCGACGCTGTTGGCGCCGGCGCCGAAGAAGCCCATTCTTGCGCCAATGACACGAGCGAGCTCCTGCGCCATCCGATGCAATTCGCTTGAACGCGGATGATGCTGGGCGAGGCTACCCAGGAATATGGCCCGCTTTAGCCCCGTCAACAGGCTCTCCGCGATTCGGTGAGCCGTGTCGCCGACAACGGCATCCGCGACTGCAGGGGGCACCGGTACAGCACTGATGCCGGCCGCTGCTTTCAGAATTTGTGCGAGCATTGCCGGCCATGCCGAGGGAGCTAGGATGGCTTTGCCTGCTGTACGCATGAGGACATCATCGTCCGACGCGTTGATCAGATTGAATTGCGCGCCTTTCTTTACGGCCTGGCGGAAACGGTGCGCAAGCAGAGGCTGCTCTTTGCGCAAGATCGAGCCAATGACCAGAACACGATCAAGGGCGGCAATTTCGGTAATCTTCATTCCCAGCCACGGTGTCCCGCGCAATTGGCTATCTGCTGAAAAATCCGCCTGGCGCAGACGAAAATCCACATTGCCGCCAGCGCATCCGCGCGCCAATTTCCCCAACAGGTAAAGCTCTTCCAGTGTCGACTGCGGCGTTGCCAGCGCGCCGATCGCCTGTTCACCATGCGCCCTGCGGATACGGACGAGTTCGCCGGCAATGAACTCCAGGGCGGTGCTCCAGTCGACCTCCTCCCATTTACCATCGCGCTTGAGCATTGGCGAAGTCAAACGGTCGCCGGCATTGAGTCCTTCGTAGGAAAATCGATCGCGATCGGACAGCCAGCATTCATTGATGTCTTCGTTCTCCAGCGGGAGAACGCGCATGACACGATCGCCTTTGACCTGCACGACCAGATTGGAACCCATACCATCGTGCGGCGCGACCGACTTTCGCCGCGCCAATTCCCAGGTACGAGCACTGTAACGAAACGGCTCGGACGTCAGCGCGCCGACAGGGCAAACGTCGATCATGTTTCCAGACAGTTCGGAATCTACGGTGCGTGCGACGAACGGCAAAATTTCGGCATGCTCGCCTCGTCCCGCCATGCCGAGCTCCATGATGCCGGCAATCTCCTGGCCGAACCGCACACAACGGGTACAGTGTATGCAGCGTGTCATTTCCTCGGCGGACACTAGCGGCCCCAATTCCTTGGTGGAGACGACGCGTTTCTGTTCGTCATAGCGGGAATTCGATGCGCCGTAGCCGACCGCAAGATCCTGCAACTGGCATTCGCCGCCCTGGTCGCAGATTGGGCAGTCCAGGGGATGATTGATCAGCAGAAACTCCATCACGCCCTTCTGCGCCTTGATGGCGGCCTCAGAACGGGTGTAGACCTTCATGCCCTCCGTTACCGGTGTGGCACAAGCGGGCAGTGGCTTGGGTGCTTTCTCGACTTGCACGAGGCACATGCGGCAGTTAGCCGCAATCGACAGCTTGCGGTGATAGCAGAAATGCGGCACATAGATACCAAGCTTGTTGCTGGCGTCCATGATCGTACTGTTGTCGGGAACTTCCACCGCCCGACCATCGATTTCAAGCTTTGCCATGTCGTAAAGTCAATGTGCCGCGCGCGCGAGGTTCATTTGCCGGGGAGGATTTGATTCCTGGACCATGCATTTGCCGTGCTCGATGTGATATTCAAATTCTTCACGAAAATGCTTGATGAAGCTCTTCACCGGTAACGCCGCAGCATCGCCGAGCGCGCAGATCGTGCGCCCCGCGATGTTATCGGCGACCGAGTTCAGCTTATCGAGGTCTTCCGCACGGCCTTGTCCGTACTCGATGCGATCGACCATGCGATACAGCCAGCCGGTGCCTTCGCGGCACGGCGTGCACTGTCCACAGGACTCCTCGAAATAGAAATATGACAGGCGCAGCAAAGCGCGCACCATGCAAGTCGTTTCATCCATCACGATTACCGCTCCCGAGCCGAGCATGGAACCCGCCTTGGCAATCGAGTCGTAGTCCATGTCCGTAGCCAGCATCACGTCCCCCGGTAACACCGGCATGGAGGAACCGCCGGGGATTACCGCTTTGATCTTGTTACCGTCTCGCATCCCGCCCGCCATCTGCAACAGTTTCGCAAACGGCGTACCGAGCTTGATTTCGTAATTGCCGGGGCGTGCGACATGTCCTGAGACCGAAAACACTTTCGTTCCCCCATTGTTCGGGCGGCCCAAATTCAAAAAGGCTTCACCTCCGTTAAGGATGATCCAGGGCACAGCGGCAAATGTTTCAGTGTTATTGATTGTCGTGGGTTTGCCGTACAAACCGTACGTCGCCGGAAACGGCGGCTTGAATCGCGGCATGCCTTTTTTGCCTTCGAGCGACTCCAGCAAAGCGGTTTCCTCGCCGCAGAAGTAGGCTCCCCAACCATGGTGCGCATGCAGTTCGAAACTGAACTCGGAGCCCAGGATATTTTTGCCGAGGAAACCGGCGGCGCGCGCCTCTTCAAGGGCTTGCTCGAACCGCTCGTACACTTCCCAGATTTCGCCATGTATGTAGTTATAGCCAACTGTAATACCCATGGCATACGCGGCGATCACCATACCTTCGATGACGATGTGAGGGTTATAGCGCAGGATGTCGCGATCCTTGAATGTACCCGGCTCACCTTCATCCGAATTACAGAGCAGATATTTCTGTCCAGCATACCCACGCGGCATGAAGCTCCATTTCAGGCCGGTGGGAAAACCGGCGCCGCCACGGCCGCGCAGCGAAGATTTTTTCATTTCCGCGACTACTTGTTCCGGCGTTATTTTCTCGCTGAGAATTTTGCGCAATGCCTGGTAGCCGCCGCGCTGTTCATAGTCGCCAAGCCGCCAGTTCAATCCCGTCAGGCCCTTGAGGATGACCGCATCGGGACCATAGATGTCCGGCGCAAACGGAGGCAAAGGCGCATTCATTTGCGCAGTTCCTCGATCCAGGCGTCCAGCTTGTCGGGCGTCATGAACGACAGCATGTTTTTGTCGTTGTGCAGACACACGGGTGCATCGCCGCAGGCACCCAGACATTCCCCTTCCCTAAGCGTGAATTGGCCGTCCGGTGTGGTTTCGTTGAAATCAATGCCAAGCTTCTGTTTAAGCTGATTCGCAGCCACCACCGCGCCAGACAGCGCGCAGGGCAAGTTGGTACACAGCGTGATTTTATTGCGCCCAACCGGACTAAGGTTGTACATGGCATAGAAACTGGCAGCCTCGTAGACCGCGATCGCCGGCATGCCGAGGTATTGCGCAACAAAATCCATCGTCTCCGGAGAAAGCCAGCCTTTCTCGCCTTGTGCGATGGTCAAAGCCGCCATGACCGCAGATTGACGCTGGTCCGCCGGATATTTGGCGAGCGCCTTGTCAATGAGTGCAAGCGCCTCCGGTGACAGCACCATTGGCGCGTTCATCGGTCTACCTCTCCGAATACTATGTCCTGCGTGCCGATAACGGCGACCACGTCGGCCAGCATGTGCCCCCGCACCATCTCGTCCAGTGCAGCGAGATGCACGAAACCGGGCGCGCGGATTTTGAGTCGATACGGCTTGTTCGCGCCATCCGATACCAGATAAATGCCGAACTCGCCTTTGGGCGCTTCCACGGCAGCGTAAGCCTCTCCTGGCGGGACGTGCATCCCTTCCGTGAACAGCTTGAAATGGTGTATCAACTCTTCCATATTCGTCTTCATGTCCACGCGAGCGGGCGGCGCGACCTTGTGGTCATCGACGATGATGGGACCAGGATTCTTTCGCAGCCAGTCTATGCATTGCTTCACGATGCGGTTCGACTGGCGCATTTCTTCTATGCGAACCAGATAGCGGTCGTAACAATCGCCATTCACGCCGACCGGGATATCGAACGCCACCCGGTCATAGATGTCGTAGGACTGCTTTTTGCGAAGATCCCATTCCACGCCCGACCCGCGCAACATGGGCCCGGTGAAGCCCAGTGCGAGCGCGCGTTCGGCAGAAACGACGCCAATACCCACCGTGCGCTGCTTCCAGATGCGGTTGTCGGTCAGCAGGGTTTCATATTCGTCGACGTAGCGCGGAAACCGGTTCGCAAAATCCTCGATGAAATCCAGCAATGAGCCGCGCCGGTTCTCGTTCAGCTTTTCAACCTCTTTTGCGTTGTGTATCTTTGAGACGAGGTACTGGGGCATGGTCTCGGGGAGATCGCGGTAGACGCCCCCGGGACGATAGTAGGCCGCGTGCAGGCGCGCCCCCGATACCGCTTCGTAGCAATCCATCAGATCCTCGCGCTCGCGGAAGCAGTACAGGAATACCGTCATTGCCCCAATATCCAGGGCATGCGCGCCCAGCCATAAAAGGTGATTGAGGATGCGCGTTATTTCATCGAACATAACGCGGATGTATTGCGCTCGCAGCGGCACATCGATGCGCAGCAGCTTCTCGATGGCCATCACATAGGCGTGCTCATTACACATCATCGATACATAGTCGAGTCGATCCATGTACGGGACAGACTGCAGAAAAGTCTTGGACTCCGCGAGCTTTTCCGTAGCCCGATGCAGCAGGCCGATGTGCGGATCGGCGCGCTGGATGACCTCGCCATCCAATTCCAGAACCAGCCGGAGCACCCCATGTGCCGCAGGGTGCTGCGGTCCGAAATTCATGGTGTAGTTGCGTATTTCAGCCACTACTCGACATCCCCGTAATGCGCTTCCCGCACCACTCTCGGTACAGTCTCACGAGGTTCAATGGTGACTGGCTGATAGATCACGCGCTTCTGTTCGGGGTCGTAGCGGACTTCAACAAACCCGGAGAGCGGAAAATCCTTGCGGAAAGGATGGCCGATAAAGCCATAGTCGGTCAGGATGCGTCTCAAATCGGGATGCCCGGGGAACATGATTCCGAACAGGTCGAAAGCCTCGCGCTCGAACCAGTTCGCCGACGGCCAGATGCCTACTACGGAATCCACAACCGGGAACTTGTTGTCGGCGGCGAATGCCTTCAGACGCAGTCGATGATTCAATGATACCGACAGCAGATGGTAAACCACGGCATAACGCAAGCCGGCGTGCTGTCCCCCGGCATACTCCAGATAGTCCACGCCGCATAGATCCATGAGTTGCTCAAACCGAAGTTGCGGCTGATCTCGCAACTCGGTTGCAACGTATAACAGGTCGGCAGGGTTGACAATGATCGTCAATTCGCCGCATTCCTGCTTCATGGCGGCCACTTTGTCGCCAAACGTGTCTTTCAGTCTTTCGGCAAGCGCCGCAATGCTGGCCATAGGCAAAATTCAGCGCGCGATCGTGTTGGTGCGCCGGATCTTGTTCTGCAACTGGATGACACCATACAGAAGTGCCTCGGCAGTGGGCGGGCATCCCGGAACATAAACATCCACGGGCACGATGCGGTCGCAGCCGCGCACCACGGAATACGAGTAGTGGTAGTAACCGCCGCCATTGGCGCAGGAACCCATGGAGATCACCCAGCGTGGCTCCGACATCTGGTCATAGACTTTGCGCAATGCCGGCGCCATTTTGTTGCACAGCGTGCCAGCAACGATCATCACGTCGGACTGACGCGGGCTGGGGCGAAAGACCACGCCAAAGCGGTCCAGATCGTAGCGCGCCGCACCTGCATGCATCATCTCGACTGCGCAGCAAGCGAGTCCAAAAGTCATCGGCCACATCGAGCCAGTGCGCGTCCAGTTGATAACATTATCAATCGTGGTGGTAACGAATCCTTTTTCGGTTACGCCTTCAATGCTCATGAATTGCATCTCCTACGCAGAGAGACAGCCGTGCGACCACGCAGTTCGGCAATTCGTCGCGCAACAAAAGGTGCATTGGAAGATTCGGCGATGAAGGATGCTTCACTCAGTCCCATTCAAGTGCACCTTTTTTCCATTCATACACAAAACCGATTACAAGAATTGCCAGAAAAACCAGCATTGCCAGGAATCCGAATGTGCCGATTTCGCGCAACACGACCGCCCAGGGAAACAGAAATGCAATTTCGAGATCAAACAGGATGAACAGGATGGCCACGAGGTAGTAGCGCACGTCAAATTTCATACGGGCGTCCTCGAACGCCTCAAATCCGCACTCGTATGGTGAAAGCTTTTCCGGATCGGGCCGGTGCACGCCAAGCAGTCTGCTCAGGGTGCCGCCCGCTAACGGCAGGGCTACTCCAACCAGTAGGCCGACGAATATAAAGAGCAAAATGGGAAAGTATTGCTCAAGCATGGTCCGCGCTCATTCCATTACCAACTGGGCGAAACAATCGGTTCCACCCAGTGTGCTTGGGTAAGACATCGATTGCATTTGCCGGCGCGCCTCGCGCATTTCCTCATCCAAATGTTATCTGCGGACCATCAACCTGGTGCCGACGGGGAGACTCGAACTCCCACGGGTTTCCCCACCACCCCCTCAAGATGGCGTGTCTACCAATTTCACCACGTCGGCGCTTCTAAATCCTCCAGCCAATATCAACATCGAGGTCTTTTTCATCTTTGGCGACGAGAGCACACCCATTCAGCTATTTCGGTACTTCATTGGCCTTTGAATCGCCATCGGGAGCAGCGGGCACCGTCGATGTAGCCGGCGCGCCGGGCGCGCCTTGTGCCGGTGCAGGAATGCTCTTGGCTGGTTCAACCGGTAATTCCTGATGCGTGGACATGACACCTTCCGGCCGGCCTTTGTGGCTTGAAACGTAAGTCAGCCCCAAGCTGGTCAGAAAAAATACCGCGGCCAGGATTCCGGTAGTCCTGCTCAAAAAATTTGCCGAGCCGCTGGATCCGAACAGGCTACCAGCGGATCCACTGCCAAACGCGGCGCCCATGTCCGCGCCTTTGCCGTGCTGGAGTAGCACCAGACCAATCACGCATAGCGCAGCCAGTACGTGAAAAACAAGAATTGCGGTTTCCATTTCATCTCATCCTGTCGTTTCAGCCATCTGCCGCTCGGCAGATGGCGATAAATTCTTCGGCTATTAGCGCAGCACCGCCAATCAATCCACCGTCAACATCCGGCATGTCGAATAACTCAGCAGCATTCGATGCCTTCACGCTACCCCCGTACAGTATGGGCATGGCAGCGATGCTGGTGGCCAGCAAGCTGCGTAAATACGCATGCACTGCCTGAGCCTGCTGTGGCGTTGCCGTCTTGCCCGTGCCGATCGCCCAGACCGGTTCATAGGCAAGCACCGAAGCTTTCAATCCTTCTTCTCCAAGCCGGTCGGCCACCACATCGAGTTGCCGTCTTACAACTTCTTCAGTGACGCCCCGTTCTCGCTCCGCCGCCGTTTCGCCAACGCAAATGACCGGAATCATTCTTTCAGCCAAGACAGCACTGGCCTTCAGCGCAACGGTGATGTCGTCTTCTCCGAATAGTTGTCTGCGCTCGGAATGGCCGACAATCACATAGCGACAACCCAGTTCACGCAGCATCCCTGCGGAAACCTCACCGGTAAAAGCTCCTTTGGGATGTTGACTGACGTTCTGACCGCCCCAAGCCACCTTCGACCCTGCCAACATTGATTGGGCTTGTGCTAAATAGGGAAAAGGGACACAAACCACGGCGAGTGTCCTGCCAAGGCTGCCCGCCGCTGCGACAACCTTGCTGAGGAGGACCTGATTTTCCGGAAGACTGCCGTGCATCTTCCAGTTGCCCACCGCCAGCCGCTGCCGCATGCGCCATCCCACCGAAAAAACCATGGAATTTTACCCGTGAGGGCAAGGCAGGGTCAATGTGGGCCTTGATCAGGCGGTTCAACTAGCCGAAGCGGCCGGTTATATAGTCCTCGGTGGCTTTCTGCTTGGGCTTGATGAATATGGTGTCGGTAGCATCGAATTCGATCATCTCGCCCAGGTACATATAGGCAGTGAAATCGGATACGCGAGCCGCCTGTTGCATATTATGCGTTACGATCAGGATGGTGACTTTGTGCTTCAGATCGGCAATCAGTTCTTCGATGCTGGCGGTGGCGATAGGGTCGAGCGCGGATGTCGGCTCGTCGAATAGCAGGATTTCCGGCTCAGTCGCCAGAGCACGTGCAATGCACATTCTCTGTTGCTGGCCGCCGGACAAGTTAAAGGCCAGGTCATTGAGCCTGTCTTTGACCTCATCCCACAATGCGGCCCCTCGCAATGCCTGCTCGACCTTTTCATCCACCGCAGCCACGCCGCGTACGCCACGTACGCGCAGCCCGTAGGCCACGTTCTCGTAGATGGATTTTGGAAAAGGGTTGGGCTTCTGGAACACCATGCTAATGCGCATTCGAACCTCGATAGGGTCGACGTGCGGATTCAGCAGATTGGTATTATCCGGATGCAGGCGAATCTCGCCCTCGTAGCGATTGCCGGGATACAGATCGTGCATGCGATTGAAGCAGCGCAAGAATGTCGACTTGCCGCAGCCCGAAGGCCCGATCAACGCGGTGACCTTCTTGTCGTAGATCGGCATGCTGATGCCTTTCAATGCTTGAAAGCCGCCGTAGAAAAAATTCAGGTTGCGGGATTCTGCCTTAAGCGCGAGCGCGGCCTGCGCGGCCAACCCCTCAGTGTTCTTCAGCATTCCGGTCTTTCACCATTTGATTTTTTTTCGCAAGCGGTAGCGGATGTAGATGGCCAGCGCATTCATCGACAATGTCATTACGACGAGCACCAGTCCGGCGGCGGCGGCATTTTGATGAAAAGCGGATTCAGGGCGCGATGTCCAATTGAACATCTGGATAGGCATGACCGTAAACGGCGCGAACAACCAATCGAACAATCCGGCCGGCGGATTGCCACTGAACGGTGCGGGAGGAAGGAATGCAATGAACGTCAGTGCGCCTATCGTGATGATTGGAGCAGTCTCGCCGATCGCGCGCGCAAGTCCGATGATGACGCCGGTAAGAATGCCGGGAATGGAATACGGAAGAATGTGGTGGGCAGTGGTCTGCCATTTGGTTGCGCCGAGCGCATAAGCACCTTCACGAATCACGGCAGGAATCGATCGGATTGCCTCGCGAGTGGCCACTATGACTACCGGCAGGACCAATAGAGCGAGCGTCAGACCGGCAGAGAGGATACTTTGGCCGAGGCCGAATTTATAAACGAACAGGCCAAGCGCCAGCAGGCCATAAATGATGGACGGCACCCCGGCAAGGTTGGTCACGTTGATCTCGATGACATCCGTCATCCAGTTTTTGGCCGCATATTCTTCCAGGTAAACCGCGCCCGCCACGCCCACCGGGATGGCAGTCACCGCAGTTACCAGCATGACAAGCGTACTTCCCACCCAGGCGGACAGAATGCCAGCGTGCTCTGCGCGACGTGAAGGAAAGGTGGCGAAGAAATCCCACGAAAGGCGGTGTGCCCCGTCCACTACCATGCCGGTAAAGAGCACGACGAATGTCAGAACGCCAACCATCAATGCCAGTACCCCGGCTGTTGCGAAGAGCAAATCCCAACGCTTGTGCCTGGTAATAAGCGAGCGGATTTCGGCAACTGTCATGTCAGCCATTTCAGTAGACCTGCCGGTAACGGCGCTTCATGAAGTGACCCACCACATTGAACAACAACGTCAGCAGCATCAGACTTAGACCGGCCGCGAAAATCGTCTGGTAGCCGATGCTGCCGTGAGGAAGATCGCCCAGCGCGA
Organism: Burkholderiales bacterium; assembly: GCA_035573615.1. Classification (GTDB taxonomy): domain Bacteria; phylum Pseudomonadota; class Gammaproteobacteria; order Burkholderiales; family JACQAP01; genus JACQAP01. Next base: position 9,960 of record DATMZQ010000183.1, read on the forward strand.
CCTGCACGATATAGGCGGTAATGGTGGCAGCCGGTTCCGCCGGGTTCCAGGTCAAGTTCGGTTGCATGCCGGCAGCGACGGCTACGATCATGGTCTCACCGACTGCGCGCGAAATGCCGAGAATGTATGCTGCCGCAATCCCGGAAAACGCAGCAGGCGTCACGACCCGAATTGCAGTCTGAAAACGTGTTGCGCCCATTGCGTAGGAGCCTTCGCGCATCGCCATGGGTACCGAACGCATTGCATCCTCCGAGACAGAGCTTACATAAGGGATGATCATGATCCCCATGACCAATCCGGCGGATAGAAGATTGAACCCGGGAAGACCTGGGAAAAAAAACTGCAGGGCCGGGGTCACATAAAGCAACGCAAAATAGCCATAGACAATGGTCGGCACGCCTCCCAGCAATTCAAGAAACGGCTTGGCAAGCTCGCGCACCGAGAAGGGCGCAAATTCTGACAAATAGATTGCAATCATGGTGCCTAGCGGTATTGCGACGGCGAGCGCCACAAAAGAGCTCACCAGCGTCCCGGAGAGCAATACCATGATGCCGTAATGCGTATCATCGAATAGCGGTGTCCATTGATTGTCGGTAAGGAAATCAACCAACGAAATCTGCTGGAAAAACTGATAAGACTCGCTCACCAGGACTACGACAATGCCCACGGTGATCGCGACTGAAACGAAGGCACAAAGGAACAGCAAGCCTTCAACCAAGCGCTCGCTGACATGCCGGGTCTTCTTTTTCGCGAGCCGCGCGCTGACGATCTGGTCCGCCAAGGGATTCAGTGTTCGGGTATTTGCTACAGAGCTCATCGGTTCAGGACCGGGGAATAATATTACAGCGGACGCCCAACAACCGCAGCCGGGGAAAAAACAGGAGGGGCATGCCCCTCCTGTTCCGTTCCGGCCAGCTCACCCACAGTTCAAAGCTTGGCTTCGAGCTGCATCAACTGTTCGATCGTAAGGCCGACCTTGTTTTCGCCAGCGAACTTGGTGCCGAGCACTTTCTTGCTGGTGTGCTCCACATTGTAGGCGTAAGCCTTCGCCGGCAGAGGTACGTACTTTACCTCGCGCACCAGCGCTTCGGCATTTTTCATGTAAAACTCGACAAACTCCTTCACTTCCGGCCGGTCCAGCGCCTTTGCATTGATATAGATAAATATTGGACGCGCCAGCGGCTGATATTTGCCGTTAATGACCGTTTCGAAGGCGGGTTCCACTGCTTGTCCGGACTTGTTTACGATCTTGGCCGCCCGCAATTTGTCCTTGTTTTCGAGGTAGTAGGCAAACCCAAAATAGCCAAGCGCGTTGACATCACGCGATACGCCCTGCACCAGCACGTTATCGTCTTCTGAGGCGGTGAAGTCGCCGCGGCTCGACTTTGCCTTGCCATTTACGGCTTCGGTGAAATAATCAAAAGTACCGGAATCTGCCCCAGGGCCGAACAGTTTGATCGGCTGATCCGGCCATGCAGCATTGACTTGTTTCCAGGTTTTCACTTTGCCTTGTGCGGCTGGCTCCCACATTTTCTTGAGCTCATCGACGGTAAGGGTCTGCGCCCACTTGTTTTCGGGATGGATAACGACGGTCAGCGCGTCATAGGCAATTGGCAGTTCGACGTATTGCACCCCTGCAGCCTTGCAATCCTCCATTTCCTTTTTCAGGATGGGACGCGAGGCATCAGAGACATCGGTCTCCCCGCGGCAAAATTTCTTGAATCCGCCTCCCGTTCCAGAAATGCCGACAGTGACTTTGACTTTTCCTTTTGTCGATTTCTGGAAATCCTCCGCGATCGCTTCGGTAATCGGAAACACCGTGCTGGAACCATCGATCTTCACCAATTGAGCATGCGCTGGCACAGCGATGCAAAAGGCGACCGCAAAGGCAGCGGCCGTGCGTTGGAATATGAGCATCAGGGCGATCTCCTTACGATATGGTTTTCGGGTCGACCGCTATTCTATGGAGGCGATGTGACACTTTCATTGCACGCCCGGGAGGCGGTCTGCCACGCAGCCGCTGCTGTTCAGCCTTGAGTTTGCTGCCGAATGGTGTTCGCCAACGACTGCGCCAGTTGCGCGATAAGCCCCTGTCCTTCACCCTCGACCATGACCCGAATGACCGGTTCGGTGCCCGATGCCCGCAGCAGCACCCGACCGCGATCACCGAGATGTGCTCGGGTCGCCTTGAGCGCGGCAGTGACTTTGTCATTGGTTTCGAAATCGAAGCCAGGCATCGTTTTGACATTCACCAGAACTTGCGGATACAGCCTCATCTCGGCACACAACTGCGCGAGCCCCTGACCTTCCGCCTTCAGCGCATGCAACACTTGCAATGCGGACACGATACCGTCACCGGTCGTATGCTTGTCCAGGCAGATAATGTGTCCCGAATTTTCTCCTCCGATCTGCCAATTCCGTTGGAGTAGTTTCTCCAGCACATAGCGGTCGCCAACCGCGGCACGTGCGAACGGGATACCGAGCGCGGCGAGCGCCTGCTCCATCCCCAGATTGGTCATTAATGTGCCGACCACTCCGCCCTTCAGCAAGTTGAGCTTCCTGCGAAATTGAGCAATAACAAACAACAGCTGGTCGCCGTCATACAGTTTGCCCTGCTGATCCGCCATCGTGACGCGATCACCATCTCCATCGAATGCCACGCCTAGATGCGCATGATGCTGTTTCACTGCCCGTGCGAGCATCTGCGGATGCGTAGCGCCGCAATCGCGGTTTATGTTGAGGCCATCTGGTTGCGCACCTATGGCGACCACTTCGGCGCCCAGTTCGTGGAACACATGCGTTGCGACGTGGTAGGTCGCGCCGTGGGCGCAATCCACCACCAGCTTTAGCCCGCGCAAGTCGAGATTGTTCGGAAAAGTACTTTTGCAAAACTCGATGTAACGTCCCGCCGCATCGTTGAGGCGGCGCGCCTTGCCGAGCAGCGCGGAGGGCATGGTCTCCAGGGGCTGGTCCAGGCGGGCCTCGATCGCGTACTCGACCGTGTCCGGCAACTTGTTGCCGTCCGCAGAGAAGAACTTGATGCCATTGTCTTCGAAGGGATTGTGCGAAGCCGATATGACAATGCCGGCCTGCAGGCGGAGCGCCCGGGTCAGGTACGCGACCGCGGGAGTAGGCATTGGGCCGGCAAGATAAATATCGACGCCGGCGGCCGACAGACCAGCCTGCAAAGCTGATTCGAGCATGTAACCGGATATGCGAGTGTCTTTGCCGATTAGCACCGAAGCATGTTCGCCCGCCGGCAAATCCTGCTCCCCGGCAAGCACTTTGCCGGCGGCGTAGCCAAGGCGCATGACGAACTCGGGGGTAATCGGCGATTCACCGACTCGGCCACGCACGCCATCCGTACCGAAATATTTTCTGTTTTTGTTCATGTGAGTGAAAACGCCAAGTCCTCTATCGCGCGCAGTACCAGCAGGCAGTCGCGGGTCGCCGCGACGTCGTGCACACGGACAATCGAAGCGCCTCGCTGGGCTGCCAACAGCGCTCCTGCCGCGCTCGCATGCACGCGCTGCGCGGCTTCACGCCCGACAATTTTACCGAATAGACCCTTGCGCGACAGGCCTGCCAATACCGGAAATCCGGTTGCGCGAAGCCGGGACAATGCCCTGATCAATTCGAGATTGTGCTGCGGCGTCTTGCCGAAACCGAATCCAGGGTCCAGAACGATGCGCTCCTGTCCAATGCCGCAAGCCAAAGCCGCAGTAGCGCGTTCAACCAGAAACTGCTCCACTTCGAGTACCACATCATCGTATTGCGGCGCCGTCTGCATGGTCGCCGGTTCGCCCTGCATGTGCATCAGGCACACCGCGACTTGGGAGCCCGCTACCGTTTCAAGCGCCCCTGCCGCACGCAACGCGCGAATGTCGTTGATCATCGCCGCTCCAGCTGCAATGGCGCGGCTCATGACTTCAGGTTTGCAGGTGTCCACCGAAACCGGCACTGGTAATTCTACGAGGCGTTCCAATACTGGCAGCACACGCCGCAGCTCTTCCTGGATGTCGATGGGCTCGGCACCGGGCCGCGACGATTCACCGCCCAGATCCAGAATATCTGCACCTTCTTCAACCAATCTTGTTGCGTGTTCCAGAGCGCGGCCAGGAGCGAGGAATTGGCCGCCATCCGAAAAAGAATCAGGCGTTACATTAACGATGCCCATGATGAGAGGGCGTTCCAGCGATAGCGAAAAGCGGCCGGCCTTAAGAACCTGCAGCGGCGCAAGCCGCAAGGCGGAAGAGGCAGTCATTTGCATTGCGACTGATGCTGTAGAAACGCAAAGGGTGAGGCGTCGGCCTCACCCTATCATTGTTCTAATCCGCATGATTGCGGTTTCGGAAATCGCTTCGCTTATGCCTGCTGATCGGTGCCCAATGTCTATTTCATTTCGCTTCCCGCGCTGGCGTCGCAGTGACGGGCGCCGGTGCGCTGCCCTGGGACGGAGGCGGCACTTGCGTGTTAGTGGGTGGCTTGGGCGCACGCGGCGGACGGCCTTCCATGATATCGCCCACTTGATCAGCGTCGATTGTCTCCCACTCCATCAGCGCTTTCGCCATGGCTTCGACCTTGTCGCGGTTGTCTTCAATCAGCTTGCGGGCCAGGGCATATTGACTGTCGATGATGCGCCGAATCTCCGCATCGACCTGTTGCATGGTCGCCTCGGAAACATTCTTGTGCGTGGTGATGGATCGGCCCAAAAAGACTTCTCCTTCATTTTCTCCGTAGATCATGGGTCCCAGGTGGTCGCTCATACCCCATTGGGTAACCATGCGCCGCGCCATTTCCGTGGCGCGTTCAAAATCGTTCGAAGCACCCGTGGTCATTTGTTTCATGAACACTTCTTCAGAAATACGTCCGCCGAACAACACGGAAATATTCTGCAGAATCTGCTCACGATCCATGCTGTAGCGATCCTCCGCCGGCAGCTGCATGGTCACGCCGAGTGCTCTGCCACGCGGAATAATGGTGACTTTGTGCACCGGGTCCGTCCGCGGCAGCAGCCTTGCAACGACCGCATGGCCGGATTCATGATAAGCAGTATTACGGCGCTCATGCTCCGGCATGACCATGGACTTACGCTCGGCGCCCATCATGATTTTGTCTTTGGCGCGTTCGAAATCATCCATGTCCACCAGGCGCTTGTTGCCGCGTGCCGCGAATAGCGCAGCCTCGTTGACGAGATTGGCAAGGTCCGCGCCGGAAAAGCCCGGCGTGCCGCGCGCGAGAATATCCGGGCGAACGTCGGGCGCAACCGGCACCTTGCGCATGTGAACCATCAAGATCTGCTCGCGCCCCCGGATATCTGGCAACGGAACCACTACCTGACGATCGAAACGTCCCGGTCGCAGCAAAGCTGGATCCAGCACATCGGGGCGGTTGGTTGCAGCGATCACGATAACGCCCACGCCAGTTTCGAAGCCATCCATTTCGACCAGCAGTTGGTTCAGCGTCTGTTCGCGTTCGTCATTGCCCCCACCCAGGCCGGCGCCGCGTTGACGGCCCACGGCGTCGATTTCATCAATAAACACGATGCAAGGCGCGTGCTTTTTGGCTTGCTCGAACATGTCTCGTACGCGTGCCGCACCGACGCCAACGAACATTTCGACGAAATCCGAACCGGAAATCGAGAAGAAGGGCACTTTTGCCTCGCCGGCGATCGCCCGTGCCAGCAGTGTCTTGCCGGTACCCGGGGAGCCGACCATCAGCACGCCGCGTGGAATGCGCCCGCCGAGTTTCTGGAATTTGCTGGGGTCGCGCAGGAAATCGACCAGCTCGGAGACTTCTTCCTTGGCTTCCTCGCAGCCGGCGACATCGGCAAAGGTCACCGGATTAGTGGATTCGTCCAGCATGCGGGCGCGGCTTTTTCCAAACGAGAATGCGCCGCCGCGGCCACCCCCTTGCATCTGGCGCATAAAGAAAATCCATACGCCGATCAGCAACAGCATCGGGAACCAGGATACGAAAATATTCATCAGCAGGGACGGCTCTTCCTCCGGCTTGGCTTCGATGATGACGCCTGCTTTCAGAAGATCGGACACCAGCCATGGATCAGAGGGCGAGTAAGTCGTGAACTTCGTCCCGTTGCTCTTCACCCCCTTCAGCACGCGTCCCTCAATCGTGACTTTGGCCACATTTCCCTGCTTCACCTCCTCGATGAATTGGGAATACTCCACGGAAGTGTTCTGTTGCTGGCGGGCGCTGAACTGGTTGAAGACCGTCATCAGTACCAGGGCGATGACAAGCCAGATCGCTACGTTCTTGATAAGGTTATTCAAGGTTTCTCCTTGCAGCGGCGACCCTCGAGCCGCCAATCAATGAAGTCATTCTAAACCCATTCCTGCGCCCGAGCCCTGTCAATGCATATCAACCGTCTTGCCACGAGCGAGAAGGTAAAACTCGCTGGACCGGTCTCGCGAGGCTTTAGGCTTGCGCACCGCGACCGAGCGGAAAACACTGGAAAGCACCTTGCGGAATGCGTCCACGCCGGAGCCCTGAAACACTTTGACTAGCAGGTCACCCCCCGGTTTCAGCCGCAAGCGCGCAAATTCGAACGCCAGCTCTGCCAGATGAATGGAACGGGCTTGGTCCACAAGGCCTACCCCGCTGATATTGGGCGCCATGTCGGAAACCACAAGGTCTATTCGACGCTCGCCCAGCCGCTGTTCCATTAGCTCCAGCGTGGCCTTTTCCAGAAAATCGCCGCGAATCAGCTCAACGCCGCGCAGTGGTTCCATTTCGAGCAAGTCCACCGCGATCACTTGGCCTGGCGCTCCAACCAGCGATGCAAGCACCTGAGACCAGCCGCCGGGCGCAGCGCCAAGATCGACCACCGTCATGCCAGGCCGTACCAACTTATCCTTTTCCTGTATTTCGAGCAGCTTGTATGCCGAACGGGAACGATAACCCGCCTGCTTCGCCTTTTGCACGTACACATCGTTCACATGCTCGCGCATCCACGCCTTGCTGGTCCTGGTACGAGCCATTGCCTAAAATGCCTTTTTGAGGAACGAACCATGCCGCCACAATTGTCGCCCGCACAACGTAGAAGCTTGAAGGCTCGCGCGCATGCGCTGGAACCGGCCGTGCTGATAGGGCGAGGCGGCATGACGCCAGCCGTGCAGGCCGAATTGGAAAGCAGCCTCAGCGTCCACGAACTGATCAAAGTACGCGTGCCGGGCGACAATCGCGCAGCGCGCGAGGAGATCATGCAACAAATCTGCAACCATCTTAGCGCCGCAGCTGTTCAGCATATCGGCAGAATCCTTGTTGTTTACAGGGCGAAGCCGGACGCGGCGCCGGAATCAAATATGACAAAAACAAAAACGAAAAAAACAAAAAGAAAAGCACCGCGAGCACTCAAGCGCAGTTTCCAGAATCTTGCCTAGCTGCTAGCGTCCGCGCCCATGCTGCAACACCATGATCAGGCCCAAGAAACACTCAATGAGGTAGAAGATGCTTGAGACTCCGTGCCAGGCCGCAAAACGGTCGCGGAATATGCTTTGCATGACCTCGGCGGGCAGCGCCTGCTGTTTCAAGCTAGCCATCATGGGCTGGAGGCCAAACTGACCCGCTGCAGCCAAAGCCGCCATCAGCAATACCGCCCAAAAGAACAATTGACCGAAAACCCCGCCTCCAAAGCGTGCCAGCCTGAACAAGAGCAAATAGGCGCCACAACCGAGCCCGATGTAGCCAATGACTGCAAAGAAGTGACCGGCAAGCAGGCCGGCCTGGGAACGGTCGCTCAGTGCGTGAAATAACGCGGGCGCAACGATTAGCCCGATGACCCAGAGTCCACCTACCCAAAGGGTAATGGCAATCGACTGCAGCGCTTCGGTAATGGTTCTCACGGGTACGGACGATTTCAGTGATGCGCGAGCAATTAAGCAAAAACCTGCAAGTACAAGCCTGGCTACGTCAAAAGGCGCTAAAGGCTACAAATATTTGACGTCCAGGATTTCGTACTCCTTGATTCCACCCGGTGCTTTGACTTCCGCGACATCGCCGGAATATTTGCCGATCAGCGCGCGTGCGATTGGCGAGCTAATGGAGATCTTGTTGTTTTTGATATCTGCCTCGTCGTCTCCGACAATCTGGTAGGTCACAGTTTCGCGGCTGTCTACCTCTTCCAGATCCACAGTCGCGCCGAACACGCAGCGTCCATCAGCATCCAAATGGGCCGGATCGATGATTTGCGCATTGGCCAGTTTGCTTTCCACTTCAACAATGCGCCCCTCGATAAAGCTTTGCCTTTCCTTTGCGGCGTCGTATTCGGCGTTCTCGGATAAATCGCCGTGTGAACGTGCCTCCTGGATGGCCGCAATCACCTTGGGCCGTTCCATGGTCTTCAGCTGATGCAATTCGCTGCGCAGCAATTCAGCGCCTTTCACAGTCAATGGAACTTTAGTCATCATTCATGCCCTTCAGAGTTGATGGATCGCCTGCTCCCCGCAGGAGCGACGTTCAGTGCAGCCGGGCGTGCAACCCCTGCACCGAATAAACATTGAGTTCCTGCATGTGTTGCATGCCGGTGCAGGCGGCGCGAGCCCCGGCGATGGTTGTGAAATACGTTACGCGCGCCTGCAGGGCGGAGCGCCTGATCGAATAGGAGTCCTGAATGGCGCTGCGACGATCCTCCACCGTGTTCACGATCATCGCGACTTCGCCATTCTTGATCATATCGACGATGTGCGGGCGGCCTTCCGCCACTTTGTTCACCGGCGCCACCTGCAATCCGACTTCCGCCAGCGCGCTAGCTGTTCCGCGCGTCGCGAGCAAACTGAAGCCCAACTTCGCCAGCGTGCGCGCGATTTCGACTACCTTCGGTTTGTCCGAATTGCGCACGCTGATAAATACCTTACCGCTTGCCGGCAACTTGACCCCCGCGGCAAGCTGAGATTTGACGAACGCTTCTGCAAATGTGGCACCTACGCCCATGACTTCGCCAGTTGATTTCATCTCCGGACCCAGGATGGTGTCCACACCCGGGAATTTGATGAAGGGAAATACCGCCTCCTTTACACAGTAATACGGCGGAATCACTTCATCACCAATGCCCTGGGCTTTCAACGTCTGGCCAACCATGCAGCGGGCGGCGATTTTGGCTAGTGCCAGCCCGGTAGCTTTGGACACGTAAGGTACCGTACGTGACGCGCGCGGATTGACTTCCAGAACGAACACCACATCGTTCTGAATGGCGAACTGCACGTTCATCAGGCCTATGACCTGCAGCGCCTTGGCCATCAACATGGTCTGCCGGCGCAGCTCGTTCTGGACAGGCTCCGACAAACCGAAAGGCGGAAGCGAGCATGCCGAATCGCCGGAATGCACGCCTGCCTGTTCGATATGCTCCATGATGCCGCCGATCAGCACCTGCTCGCCATCGCAAATGGCATCTACGTCCACTTCACAGGCATCATTGAGAAAATGGTCCAACAACACGGGAGAATCGTTGGAGACTTTCACCGCTTCGCGCATGTAGCGTTCGAGGTCGCGCTGTTCGTGCACGATTTCCATTGCCCGCCCGCCGAGCACGTAAGACGGCCGCACCACCAGCGGATAGCCGATTTCCTGGGCCAGCACCAGTGCCGCTTCGGGATTGCGCGCGGTGCGGTTCGGCGGCTGCTTGAGCTTCAATTCCACCAGCATCTTCTGGAAACGCTCGCGGTCCTCCGCGCAATCGATCATGTCCGGATTGGTGCCGATGATCGGTACGCCGTTGGCGTCCAGGTCCTGCGCCAGCTTGAGCGGCGTCTGTCCGCCGTACTGGACGATGACGCCGAAGGGCTTTTCCACCGCGACGATTTCGAGGACGTCTTCCAGGGTCAGCGGTTCGAAATACAACCGGTCCGACGTGTCGTAGTCGGTTGACACCGTC
>DATMZQ010000184.1:0-3290 GCA_035573615.1 Burkholderiales bacterium
AAGGTGCATGTATTGATTGAACTGCCCCTTCGAAATCAGCATCGAACCGAAGCGCTGGATCGGCATATTCGTCAGGGTGAACAATTCGTCGAACACGATGCCGAAATGTTCGAATAATTCTTTCTTGTATGCGGCCTGCAGCTTGCCCTGCTCGGGCGGCAGGCTTGGCCCCTGGGGGTTGTAAACCAGATTAAGCGTAAGGTCGGAATCCGGACGACCGTAGCCGAGTGCATTCAGCTTTTGCAACGCTGCAATGCTCTTGTCGAAGACGCCCTTGCCACGCTGGTTGTCCACGTTTTCCAGTGAATAGCAGGGCAATGACGCCACTACCTGAACGCGTTGGGCCGCCAGAAATTCCGCCAGCGTCTCCTGACCCGGCTCGAACAGGACGGTGAGATTACAGCGGTCGATGACTTCAACCCCGAGTGCTCTTGCTGTGCGCACCAGATCGCGAAATCCCTCGTGCAGCTCAGGCGCACCGCCAGTCACATCCAGCGTGGTTATGCTGCGCGCCTTCAACACTTCGGGAATCAGGTCGAGCGTTTGCGCATCCATCATTTCAGTGCGCGTGGGGCCGGCGTTCACATGGCAATGCAGGCAGCTCTGGTTGCAGCGGTAGCCCAAATTGACTTGCAGGGTGGTGAGTTGATGGCGATGCAGTGCCGGAAAACCGGTTACCTCGAGCAACGGTAGTGTGGCGTGCATTACGATCCTTTGAATACCAAACGCCCCGCGGGGTCCGGGCGGTATCTTACACCTAGCTGACGCGCCGGCCGCTGGTTGCGCGTGCCGACGCAGTTTCGAAGTGTTGCACAAAGTGCCGGTCGATCCAGTCTTTCCAGTACCACACCCACGCTCCTTCGGCGCTCCAGGGTCCCCACGATGCCACGGCATAGCGTCGGCCGCATGCCAGCAAGTACAAGGAATGGCGGCGTGGCTGGTAGGTCTGCATGCGGCCGCCTCTTAGTACAGCCAGCAGGTTTTGGCCGAGCACTGGACCGGCGTGAACTGCATGCACGCCCGAGCGTCCCACGACAGCGTCGTTACGTGCGCTGACATCGCCTGCTGCGAACACATTCGGATGCGAGACACTGCGATAGGTTCCGTCAACGGCGACGTAAGCATTCCGGTCCAGCCGCAATCCGGAGCCTTTGAGCCATCCCGGCGCTCGTGCACCGGTCGCGGCAATGATCCGGTCGGCTGGAAGCCGCGTACCGTCCGACAATATAACGCCCGCTTCAGTCCCGTGAGCCTGCAGGGGGTGAACGACTATGCCTGAGGAATCGAGAACGCGTGCAATCCGGCGTTGGACGCCGCGCGCATGCCCCGCCAGCAATCCTGCATCAGAAACCACTAGATCGATACGAGCATCTATGCCCGAGCGTCCGAATGCATAATGCGCGGCGAGAGCGAGTTCCACGCCGGCCGCGCCGCCGCCCACGATGACCAGGCGATAGCCACGCTCGTGACGCGCGGCCGACACAATCTCCGGCCACGCACTGAAAAACGCATCCAGGGGCTTGACCGGCAAAAGTTTATCGCCCGCACGCTGCAGCTCCGCAACATCAGTCTCGCTGCCGACATCGAGCGACAACAAATCGTATTCGATCGGCTCCCCATCCTCCAAGTGAATGCGATGCCGATCGGCATCCAGCCCCGCGACCCGATCCTTGACTACACGTACTCGAGCTAATTGCGCCAGCGGCAGCAGGTCGATCTCGCATTCTCGCTGGACGTAGTGCCCCGCCATCCAGCCGGGTAACATGCCCGAGTAGATTTGAAAGCGCGAAGGCGTAACCAGGACGGCTTCGACTCCGCCTGGCTGTTCGCGGGCCAGCGTGTCGAGCACGGAAAGATGTGCATGCCCTCCGCCCACCAGAAGCAGGCGCTTCATGGTGCAATCAGGCCGCGCACGGCCTTACATCAACTCCACGACCATGTTCAGCGGATCCTTGAGTCATCAACGTTGCGACTGCTTTCCTGCACTGGGAAAGTGATAAATGCCGGCAGAATACCGGGTGGACCAGTGGGGACATAGTACGTCAGGATGGGTCGAACCGGAAAATAGCGGCGTGTGTAACAGTCGATAGTAGAATGCGCGGTTTGGTTTCGAGGTGGCGTTTCGCAGCCGATGCCGCGTGGCATTGGAAATGCCAATCGCGATTACGAATCAGAGGGAAGGCATGGATTTTGAGCATTCGCAGAAAGTGAAGGATCTCCAGAAGCGGCTGAACGCGTTCATGGACGAGCACATCTATCCGAACGAAGCGCGTTTTTTTCGGGAAGCCGAAGAGGTCGGGCCGCTCAAAGTGGCCCCGGTCATCGAGGAGGTGAAGAAGAAAGGCAAAGCAGCGGGACTGTGGAATCTGTTTCTGCCGCACTCCGAGCATGGCGCCGGCTTGACCAACCTGGAGTACGCGCCTCTGTGCGAGATCATGGGGCGCTCGTTGCTGGCACCGGAAGCCTTCAATTGCTCTGCACCGGATACCGGAAACATGGAAGTGCTGGCCCGTTACGGGACCGACGAGCAAAAGAAAAAATGGCTGACACCTTTGCTGGCCGGTGAGATTCGTTCGTGTTTTGCGATGACGGAACCTGGCGTAGCGTCGAGTGACGCGACGAACATCGAATCATCCATTGTCCGCGACGGCAACGACTATGTAATCAACGGGCGCAAGTGGTATGCGACTGGCTCCATCGATCCGCGCTGCAAGATTTTCATTTTTATGGGCAAGACCGATGCGAACAATCCCGATCGACACAAGCAGCAATCGATGATTCTGGTTCCGCGCGATACGCCCGGGGTCGACGTGCAGCGCGCGCTGCCCGTGCTTGGCTTCTACGGCATGCCCGACCGGACCGGCGAAGTTGTTTTCCAAAACGTTCGCGTGCCGGCCGCAAACATCCTGCTAGGCGAAGGACGTGGTTTCGAAATTGCGCAGGGACGGCTGGGCCCGGGCCGCATTCACCATTGCATGCGGTTGATCGGACTCGCCGAGCGCACGCTCGAAGCGATGTGCAAGCGCACCTTGAACCGGGTCGCATTCGGCAAGCCGGTCGCCGAACAAACCGTCACGCTGGAACGCATCGCCGAGTCGCGCATCGGCATCGCCCAGAGCCGCTTGCTGACATTGCATGCCGCCCACATGATGGACACCGTCGGCAACAAGGGCGCCAAGGCCGAAATTGCCATGATCAAAGTGGCGGTTCCGAACATGGCGTGCAAAGTCGTCGATTGGGCAATCCAGGCGTTCGGTGCTGCCGGGCTCAGCAACGATCACGGCATCGGT
>DATMZQ010000185.1:0-11515 GCA_035573615.1 Burkholderiales bacterium
CTCAATGGGATCTTCCACTGTCATGATATTCAGCGTGGCGGCATCGAGCCGCGACAGCGCTGCGTACAGCGTAGTGGTCTTGCCGGAGCCGGTTGGGCCGGTTACCAGCACAATACCGTGCGGTTCCTGAATCAGCCGGTCCATATGCGCCAGCGTTGCGTCGTCCATGCCCAGACGGCCAAGATCCAGGCGCCCCGCTTGTTTATCCAGCAGCCGCAACACGACGCGCTCGCCATGCCCGGTGGGAATGGTCGATACGCGCACATCTACTGGCTTTCCGGCTATGCGCAAGGTGATGCGTCCGTCCTGGGGCAGACGTTTTTCCGCGATGTCCAGCTGCGCCATGATCTTTACCCGCGAAACAATCGCGCCATGCAGCGCGCGTGCGGGTTCAATCAGGTCGCGCAGCGTGCCGTCGATGCGCAGCCGCACCACGGAACGCGTCTCAAAGGGCTCGACGTGAATGTCCGAAGCGCCGTCCCGCAGCGCCTGGGTGAACAAGGCATTGATCAAGCGGATGACCGGCGCGTCGTCCTGGCTTTCGAGCAAATCCTCGATCCGGGGGATTTCCTGCAACAAGCGTGAAAGATCGAAATCCTGCGCAAGATCTCCCGCCAACGCCACCGCGCCCGCATCCGCGCCGTTGTATGTTGCCGCGATCAATTCGTCGAATTGCTCAGGCGCGATGCGGCGTGCATTGAGCGGAACGCCAAGTGCCCGGCGCAGTTCCGCCAGTGCGCCGGCATGCGCGTCGGTGCGCACCGCGACCTGTGCGATATCGCCGTCCATGGCCGTGACCACCACGCCCTGGGCCTTGGCGAACGTGTACGGAATCCTGATTGCACCCCGGTTCATTTGCGTCCTTCGTTGTTGTACGGCTTGACTTCAATTTGCAGGGCGGGCGTCTGCTCTCTGGGCGGCAGCAAAGGCGATTGCACGTCCGGAAGGACCACATCGTGCGCCGGTTTGGCTTTTTGCTGTTCGCCCAGGATGTAATCGTAGCGCTCGCCGGTGTATTCGTCCGCACGCTGGCTGCTGCGTACCAGTGTCGGACGCAGGAACACCATCAGATTGGTTTTGACGTGTGAGCGCGTCTTGTAGCGGAACAGCGCGCCCAGGATCGGAATATCGCCAAGCACCGGGACTTTTTGCACGCCGTCGAGCACCGTATCCTGAATCAATCCGCCAATCACCACAATCCTGCCGTCGTCGACCAGGATCGTTGATTCTACCGCGCGCTTGTTGGTAATGACGCCCGCTGGATTGGTGGCGTCTTCGATGCTGGAAACTTCCTGGTAGATCTGCAGCCGCACTGTGCCGCCTTCCGAAATCTGCGGCTTGACGCGCAATGTCACGCCCACATCATGCCGCTCCACCGTCTGGAACGGTGTCGGCGTGGTGGCGCCCCCCGACAGTGCGTACTGGCCGGTTACGAAGGGCACATTCTGGCCGATGAGAATCACGGCTTCCTCGTTGTCCAGCGTCAATAGCGTCGGCGTGGCGAGGATATTCGAACTTGAGTCGGTCTGCAGGGCGCGAACCAGGAAACCGAGGTTCAGAATCTGCCCCACACCCGGCACATTGACCTGGCCCTTGATGATGCCGACATTAAGCCCCTGGCCAGCCGTACCCGGGTTTTGCGCGATGCCAATAATATTCTGGCCGGCGCCACCGAAATTGGTCCCGCCGAAAGGTTGCGCGCTGTTCTTGTTATAACCGTTCAGATCCTGCCACTGGATACCGAACTCCGCGGCCTTGTTCGCGCCGACTTCGGCGATTAGCGCTTCGACATAGACCTGCGCGCGACGCACATCGAGCTTATCGAGCGCCGCGCGCAGATTGTTGTAGATCGCATCAGGAGCGGTGATGATAATCGAGTTCGTCGATGCGTCAGCCTGGATGATTCCCGGCGCGGTTGGGGTGGTTTGCGCCTGATTTATGCTGAAAGACGAGGCGGCCCCCACTCCGGAGGTGCCCTGTCCCCCGAGCTGGGATTGAGATTGGGGTGTCCCCATGGGCGCATTCGCGCCCAGCGAGGTGCGTTGCGCAGTCGGTGTTGAAGAAGGGGCGGCGGCGGTGGTGCCTCCTTCTCCCTGGTAGATGGCGCGCAGGATTTCGGCAAGTTTCACCGCTTCTGCGTTCTTCAGATATACAACATGAATGTTTCCGCCCGCGTTCGTCGGTGAATCCAGTATTGCGATGAACTTGCGCAAGCGTGCCAGCCGTGACGTATCACCGGAGCGCGCCAGCAAACTGTTCGAGCGGGCATCCGCAACTACGGTGAAGCGTTGTGTGGGCTCGGCGGCGCCCTGAGCCTGGGCGGCTTCGGCAAAAAGCCGGTTTACGGTGGCCGCCACATCGACCGCGGACGCATACTTGAGCGGAATTACGACCGGATCGTTTGCATTTGGCTGGTCTATGGCATCGATGATGTCAGCGATGCGTTCAAGATTGTTTGCATAATCCGTAATGACCAGCGTGTTGTTGTTCTGATATGCGGTAATGGTATTGCTTGGAGCAATCAGCGGGCGCAGGATCGGCAGCGCTTGCACGGCCGATTCGTATTTCAGCGTAAACACCCTGGTCTCGATCCGGTCGCCGCTGATGCCTCCGGTTTCGCCTTGCGCTTGCGTCGGACTTGAATGCAGTTTTGCATCAGCCTCCGGGACGACTTTGACAAGTCCACGGTCCTCCACTGCGGCGAATCCTTGCAATCGGAGCGCCGCCAGAAACACGTCGTACACCCGGCTTCTCGGCATTGGCTTCGCCGATACGATATTGACCGTGCCTTTCACGCGTGGATCAATAACAAAGTTCTTGCCCGTAATCTCGCTGACTACCTTGACTACACCTTCGATGTCGGCATTGACGAAATTTAGCGTCACGACATCCGGCGCTTCACGCGGGGGACGGCTTGGTGCCGCGGGGCTTGGTGGCGGCGCTTCCGCAGGCATGCCTTTTACCGCCGGCGTAGCAGTGCGCGCGGCCGGCTTTGAGTCGGCCGGCCGGGCCGGCACCTTGGCCGCATCCTTGGGACGCTCTTGCGAATGCGCCAGCGGGACTACGCAAATAGCAAGCGAGGCCACCAGCAGCAGAAGCACACTCGGCTTCCGACTCTTTCGCGTAATGAGGATCATTTTTCGGGCGAACGATCGGCAAACAGCGCACGGCATGAAAAAATTCACCTGTTCGTCCGTACCGGTGCCGGCTCCGCGGGCTTGCTTTTCTCCGGCCATGTAAGCGTTTCCTGTCTCCCGTTTCGCTCCAGCGTGACATGATCGGCTTCAACTTCGGCGAGGCGGATGCCGGGAGCTACGTCGTCGCCTTCGTGCACCGCCAGAATCTGCCGTGGCTCGACTTCCATTACCGCGTATCCTTGCCTTCCGGCCGTGGCGGCTACGATGCCCAAAAGCCGGATTGCAATTCCGGTTGGCGCAGCGGCATTGCGCTCCTTTGCAGCGGCACCAAATAAGGTGCCCACCGCCGCGCCGGCACTGTTCCCCGCGCCGGCTTGCGCCCGCCATTCCGCGCGTGGCGCAAACCAGGTCCAGGTCCAATATGCGGCAACCAGGCTAAATGCCGTCAGCGCAGCGATCGTGACCACCGCCACCAGCGCTCGTTGGGCGAGATTGGATCGGTCGAACGGCAATTGCATGGCTAACATTCCGCGGTGAAACCGGTTCATGTCAGTTATTTTGTTGACGGAAAAAAACCTTAGGACGATCTAAGGTTAGTATGGAAACGCCCGGACAGTATGTGCGGGAGCGAACAGAGTGGCAGTCAGCAAATGGGATAATTATGGCCATCCATCTGAAACGGGACGAATGCGAACGTCCCTGAGATCAATATATTACATGAAGGAAGCCTAAATGAGATGCCTAAAGGGCCAACGCGGGTTCACTTTGCTCGAAGTCATGGTAGTGGTTGTGATCCTCGGTATTCTTGCGGCCCTGGTCGTGCCCAAAATTATTAGCAGGCCTGACGAAGCGCGCATAATTGCCGCCAAACAGGATATCGCCAGCCTGCTGCAGGCATTAAAGCTTTACCGTCTGGATAATCATCGTTACCCATCCAGCGAACAGGGATTGCAGGCTCTTGTGGTGCAACCGACCGGCACGCCGGTACCCCCGAATTGGAAAGCGGGCGGCTATATCGAGCGGCTGCCAAAAGACCCTTGGGGAAATGCCTACCAATATCTGAATCCCGGAGTGCATGGCGAAATAGATGTATTCAGTCTGGGTGCCGACGGCGCACCGGGCGGCGAAGGCAACGACGCCGATATCGGTTCCTGGTCGCTGTAGCCTTGAAGCAGCCGTCGCGCAACCGGTGATCATTTCATCGCCGCGTGTGCTGCGATTTAATCGGTTCTTCTCCGTTCCGCATCTGTGAACCTGCATGCCCGTCTCCCTGCGCCAATCGGGCTTTACGCTGATCGAAATGCTGGTGGTGCTTTTGATCATGGGTATTTTTGTCGGCCTGGTGAGTACCATTACGCAACCCGACGACCACGCCATGCTCAAGTTGGAAGCGCAGCGACTGGCACGTTTGCTGGATCTTGCCGCCACCAAGTCGCGCCTGACTGGCAGGCCTACCGCATGGACGGCGGACGCACACAGTTACCGGTTCTGGCAATTCAGCGAAGATGCTTTCTGGACTGAAATTCTGGATGACGATACCTTGCGCGCACGGGTACTACCGCAGGATATGGCGATCTTGCGCCTGGAAGTCGAGAACCGGAAATCAACAGATCAGATGCGACTGGAATTCACTCCATACGGGCAACCCGTTTCATTCAGCTTGCAGATGGGCCTCGGTGATGCACGGGAGACGGTAGTGGGGTCGCCAATTGGCGAGGTATCCGTTTTGTCCAGACAGGAAGCGACCAATGAGCCCACGGTGCACCGCTAGGAGGACCGGTTTCACGCTGGTCGAAGTGCTGGTTGCGTTGGCGATTGTTTCGATCGCCCTGCTCGCAGCACTGCGGGTCGCGGGCGGAGGCACCAACAGCGTCGGAGACCTGCGTGCCCGCCTGCTTGCTGAGTGGGTCGCGCAAAATGTACTGGCCGAACAGCGCGCGCGTGCGGAGTGGCCGTCGCTTGGGATCCTGCGCGGTACGCAATTGCAGGGCGGCGTCCAATTTGCGTGGCGCGAGGAAGTGATCGCCACGCCGAATGTCATGTTTCGGCGTGTCGACATTCAGGTTTTCGCTACCGCGGAGGATGCCCATTCTCTGGCGCACCTCACCGGCTTCGTGGTCAATGCGCCGGTGCCAAATCGATGAAGCGTTATCGTGCAAGCATCCGGACCACCGGCTTTACGTTGATCGAACTGCTGACGGCATTGCTCATTCTGTCTGCTTTGGCGCTGATGTGTTACCGCGGACTGGGCGCGGTGCTCGACGCACGGGACAAGGTCGAGCGGGAAACGGACAAGTGGCGGCGCGTCGCCGGTTTCTTTGGGCGGTTCGAGCGCGACGTTCTGCTTGCCGCCCCGCGTGCGGTACGCACGAGTTCCGGTAGTGCCGCAGCCTGGCTGGGTCGACCTGCCGGGACTCCGGAGCCTGTCGTCGAATTCAGCCGTTTCGCTTCCAGCGGGGGGACCGATACGCCGCGACGACTCGGCTACCGCCTGAACGATAATCGGCAAATAGAGTTATGGCTGTGGCCGGGCCTGGATGTTGCCACCGATGCGTCGGCGGCGCGTTACCCGGTACTTGAAGACGTGAGCGCTTTTGAGGTGCAATACCTCAATGCGGACCTCGTTTGGTCGTACGTCTGGCCGGAGTCACGCCTGTCCCAGCCCTTGCCGCGCGCGGTACGATTGCGCGTTTTGCTCGGTTCCGGGGAAGAGCTGGTACGCGTGTTCGCGCTGATTACATGAGAGTTGCGGAACGCGGCGTAGCCATTGTGCTGGCGATGGGCGTGGTCGCGATGGCTGCAATGGCGGCTACCGCAATCATGATCACGCAAAGTACCTGGTCGCGTGCGACGGAACTTACTGCTGACCATGTGCAGGGACAGTTGCTGATCCAGGCCGGGGCGGATTGGGCGCGTGCGCTGCTGGCTTACGATCGTCGCAGCAACAACGTGGATCACCTGGGTGAACCCTGGGCCATGAGGCTGCCGGCCATGCCGGTCGAAAATGGCGAGCTGACCGGCTACATTGAAGACCAGCACAGCCATTTTAATGTCAACAATATCGTCAAGGACGGAAAACTGAATGTCGCGCAGTACGAGATCTTCAAGCGTTTGCTGGCAATTTTGAAGCTGCCTCCGGCGCTCGCCGACACGCTCGTGGATTGGGTGGACGCCGACAACGAAACGCAACCGCAGGGCGCGGAAGATGCTTATTATCTGGCGCTGGACCCGCCTTACCTTGCGGCCAATCGTCCGTTGCTCGATGTGGATGAGCTTGCACTGGTGAGTGGTTTCAATGAGAACGTGCGCGCCAGACTGCGCCCGTTTGTCACCGCGCTGCCCCGGTTTACGGCAGTGAACCCGAATACCGCTACTCCCGAGGTGCTCGCGGCGGTGATCGACGGCCTTGGCCTCGACGGAGCTCGCAATATGGTCGCCCGGCGTGAGCGCGCTTATTTCCGCAGTTTCGAGGATTTTTATAAACAGCTTCCCCGTGGACTCAATGTACCTAGTGAAAATATCACGGTCAGCAGCGATTACTTCGTTGCGACGTTGCGCGTGACGATGGGCGGCGCGCAAGCACGCGGTACTGCATTGCTGGCGCGAACCACCGACTTCTGGCCTGCCATCGTGTGGACGAAAACGCAATGAGCCTGCTGCGCATTTACGGCTCGCTCGCAGAGGCACCGCAACGGTGTCAATGGGTATTTGCCAGCAACGGAGCTGAACCGGTTGCCGGAGAAGGAAGGCTCACGGAATTACCACGGCGGGCAGAGCGCATCCAGTTCGTGGTTCCAGCGGCACAAGTACTCATTACGCGCGCCCAGGTGCCGCAGGAAGCCAAGCGCCGCGGCGGAGCCGTGCTCGCGTTCGCAGTCGAGGAACAGACTGCCGGCGAGCCCGATGCGAACCAGGTCAATTGGCTAGGCGCGGTTGGCGACAACGATGTGCTCGCGGTGGTCGACAAGTCCGGGGTGCGGCGTTGGCGTGAGGCGCTCGACGCCGTAGGCATCCGTAACTACGAAGTTCACTGCGAGACCTTGTTGTTGCCGTGGGTGGCGACCCAGTGGAGTCTCGCCTGGAATGGCACCGATGGCTTCGTACGAACCGGCGAGTTTGAAGGCGCAGCAACTGATTGTGGCGACCGGAACACGCCGCCGTTATCACTTCGTCTGATGCTGGAAAACGTGGAAGCGCACGGCGCGGGACCGAGCTCCATTGCGCTTTACACGACGGCACCCGAAGCGGCGCCCGATCTAGAAGCGTGGACGCGTGAGCTCGGCATAGCGGTGTCCCATGCGGGAAATTGGGACTGGCGCACCGCCAAGGATAACGGCGTGACCCTGGCACAAGAGCGGGCAGGCTGGCGCGCATTCTCCGGAACCGTCGCAAAGCTGCGACCTGCAGCCTGGATACTCGGTGCGGCTTTCGCGATTCACGCCGGTGCGTTGCTCCTGGATTGGACATCGCTGGCGCACGAACAACGCAAGCTGCGCCAGCAAATGGATACGCGATTTCGCGCTGCATTTCCCGATGCCGTGGCCGTTGTGGACCCCGCGCTCCAAATGCGCCGCAAGCTCGCCGAAGCCAGACATGCAGCAGGCCAACCGGACAGCGGCGATTTTCTGCCGATGATCCAGAAAGTCACCGCCGCACTGAAGGACTTGCCGGCAGGCGCCTTGCGCATCATCTCGTATGAAAGCGGCCGCATGACTCTGGAAGTCGCGTCCAAGGACGCGGCGATACTACAGCGCATTGCCACACGCCTCGCTCAATCTGGTCTGACGGTCGACCCGTCGACCGCTCCGGTCCGGGCGGGAAGCCCGACGGTAGTATTCACGGTGCGCGCCTCATGAAAGCCCAGTTGCTGAAGCTTTGGGAATCACGGTCACCACGTGAGCGCACGATCATTGCCGCGGCGGGCGTGGTACTGGGCATATTTATTTATGTAGCGCTGGTACAGACTGCAACACGGGCGCGCATTCAATTGCGTAGCAGTGTTTTGTCCCTGCGCGCGCAGGCTAACAGCCTCGAACAGCAAGCGGTTGAACTTGAGCGCGTGCGCGCCGCACCGCCGCTCCTGGCATCGCAAACGGACTTGCGCACGCTGGTTCAGTCCGAAGCGGCGGCGGCCGGGTTGTCGCGGTCGCTGGTTAGCATCGATGCCCTGGACGCAAATCAAGTGGCCGTGGTATTCGGCGCAGTAGCATTCGCAGATTGGCACAACTGGATCGTTGCCCTGAATCTGCAACAGGTCAGGGTTGATGCTTGTCGCATTGAAGCCATGTCGACGCCGGGTCTGGTGAGCATAACTGCCACGCTAGCTCGCGCGAAACCGAAATGAACCGGTGGCTCGCGATTGCAATCGGGCTTGGTATCTATGCGATTGCACTCTTGGTCACAGCGCCAGCTACGCTGCTGGACGGTGCGCTCGCGCGCGCGAGCCATGGCCGGTTGCGGTTGGCGCAGGCCGAGGGCACGCTGTGGTCTGGGACCGGGCAAATCGAGATTCGAGATGCAAGCGGACGCAGTGGTGTGGCCAAGACCGTCGCCTGGCGTGTCATGCCGCAATCAGCATGGCGCGGTCGCCTGGTTTGCGAAGTGACGTTGGACCAGCCCGGTAAAGCGTTTCCGGTAGCGGTCTCGTTGTCGACGATTGAGGTTTCGAATGCCGATATCAATGTTCCGGCCACTGTGCTCGGGCTGGGCGTGCCCAAGCTGGGGCCGCTTGGCTTGACCGGCGACGTACTGATTCACATTGCCAATCTGTCGTTCCGGCGCGACGCCATGAACGGTACCGCCACTTTGCAATGGCTTGCCGCCGGATCCTCGCTGACGACAGTTGCGCCGCTCGGTGACTATGAACTCAAGCTAGACGGTGAAGGTATAACGTTGCACGCTTATCTGCGCACCCTCGAAGGGCCCCTTTGGCTCGATGGCCAGGGCGCGTGGAAGCAAGGCACCAATCCGGCCTTTCTGGCCAATGCGCGCATCAGTCCCGAGTACCAGCAGCAGCTCTCGCCCCTGCTGCGCCTTATTGCGGTTGAACGGGGCGAGGGGCGCTTCGAATTGCAACTGAACTGAACCAATATCCGGCGCGGAGCAATGCACTTGCGAAGCGGACCGAATAGCAGGTTTGATCTGCGACAACCGTATGCAATGCGTGTACTGAACTTCATCCTGAGCGACTTACGAGCATCCATTTGCGGACTGCAATCTCTCGGTAGTTCGCAAAATCGATGAGCCAAGTTAAAGACCTGGTTCCGGCCGGCTACATGGCCAAAAAAGTATCCATGGCGCCAGCGCGGCTCGCGGCGGTCGCCACGCAAATCTATTCGGTCAGCGACTGCCTATCGAAACCGTTTTGCCAATTCATCAGCCATTGGCAGCATAACGGATTCTGGTTCTTTGACAGTCCGGCCGTGATTGCTGCAGTGGCGCGCGAGGAAGGCGTCGAACTCGCGGCACACAGGATGTTTTATTACGAAGTCCATGGTCGGCAGTTTGATGAACAGACCGAAAGCTGGCAGCCCGTGGTAGTGGACGCTTCTATCGGAACGCAGGTTGTGGCACCGTCGCGCAGCCGTTTGGAAGGATTCGATGTGGTAACGTTTTCCGCCGGCACCGGTCCGGAATGTTCGCCGTTATCCTGCAACTACCTGGCAGAGGCTATTGCCGTGAACGAGAATTGCCTCCTGACTAGCTTCGACGAGGCCAGGCGCCTTCTCGAAGCAGGTGCATTCGCGCATTCGGAGCCCGGTCCATTTCGCATTTTTGCAGTACATTCATGTGCGTCGGTATAACGTGATTTGGTGACTTGATGTATCTGCCAGCGCATTTTGCAGAAACGCGCGCGGAAGTCCTGCGTGAATTGATTGCCGCCCATCCGCTTGGGGCATTGGTTACTTCCGGGCCGGAGGGCCTGGATGCGAATCACATCCCTTTTGAGTTCGATCCGCTTCCCGAGCCTTTAGGCACGTTGCGCGCGCATGTTGCGCGCGCCAATCCTGTCTGGCGACAATTTTCCGGGGATGTGGAATCGCTGGTTATCTTTCAAGGGCCCCAGGTTTATATCACCCCTTCCTGGTACGCGACGAAGGCGGAAACAGGGAAGGTTGTGCCAACTTTCAACTACATCGTCGTGCATGCGTACGGAACCGTGCGCGCGATCGAAGACGAAGCGTGGCTTCGCAACTTCGTGGCCAAACTGACCGAGCGCTTCGAGTCAACGCGCACCAACCCCTGGTCGATAACGGACGCACCGGAAACCTTCATTGCGACGAACTTGCGCGCGATCGTGGGAATTGAAATAAAAGTGACCCGTATGATCGGCAAATGGAAAACGAGCCAGAATCGTCCGCAGGCCGACCGCGACGGGGTAGTGGCCGGCTTGCGCGAGTCGGCGGACCCTGTTGCCCAAGCGATGGCGCACGCAGTGGAAGCGTGGCGGCCAAAATGAAACAGACGCAGCAGCGCGGCCAAAGTAGGTTGGCATGAGTAAAGTGGCATGAGTAAACTGGTCCGTTCCCGGCATGGCTTGGCAGTTTGTTCTTCGTTCGTCTGCATCCTCTCGCTTTGGGCCCCGCAACCGGCCACTGCCGCCGAGTGGGTGTTGATCGCGAGCGATGACGAGTCATCTTTCTATTTCGACATGGCCAGCCTGAAGCGTGACGCGAATATTGTCGAAGTGGTTTTGCTTTGGGATTTTCCGGAGTTGCAACTGACCCGCAGGCCGGTGAAACCCTATCTTTCGGCGACCCGGTTGACGCGTTTCGATTGCAAGGCCGGCCGGCGTGCCAATGTGGAATCCACGCTCTATCGTGGGCGCATGGCAAGGGGTGAAATCACCGATGTTTATCGCACGCCGGATGCCGAAATCGAATTCGAGTGGGTCAATCCGGACGCGCCGGGCGGGGAGAGCATGCGCCGCGTGTGCGCCGCGAGCGCGCAGTGATCGATGGGCCATGCACGGCTCAGCTATAATGGCGCGCCCGCGATAGTCCCGGATGCCAATGCTTCAGGCACGACAGATTGAATGTATCCGCGGCGACCGGCGACTATTCCATGATTTGTCGTTCCAACTGGAAGCGAAGCAGGCGCTGCGTATCAGTGGAGAAAACGGCAGTGGCAAGACCAGCCTGCTGAGAATGGTGGCCGGCCTGTCGCCCCCGCAAGGCGGGGAAATCCGTTGGAACGACGCAAGAATATCGGTGCTGGCGGACGATTACCGACGTGAACTGATATTCATCGGGCACGCCAACGGCTTGAAGGAGGAGTTGACCGCGGTCGAAAATCTGCAGCACGCGCTCACCCTTACGGGCCGGCGCATTGAATGCGGCGAGTTGCGTAGCGCGCTGGCGGAATTGGGACTTACGGCC
>DATMZQ010000186.1:0-2395 GCA_035573615.1 Burkholderiales bacterium
GGCGTGTTCAACGTCATCCACGGCGACAAGGTTGCCGTCGATGCGCTGCTGAACGACACGCGTATAGCGGCGGTGAGTTTCGTCGGCTCCACCCCGATCGCG
Organism: Burkholderiales bacterium; assembly: GCA_035573615.1. Classification (GTDB taxonomy): domain Bacteria; phylum Pseudomonadota; class Gammaproteobacteria; order Burkholderiales; family JACQAP01; genus JACQAP01. The sequence continues at coordinate 103 of DATMZQ010000186.1, forward strand.
GAATACATCTACCGCACCGGCACCGCGTCGGGCAAACGAGTGCAGGCGCTCGGTGGCGCAAAGAACCATCTGGTCGTGATGCCGGACGCTGATCTGGAGCAAGCCGTGGATGCGCTCATCGGCGCGGCTTACGGTTCCGCGGGTGAGCGATGCATGGCGATTTCGGTTGCCGTCGCAGTCGGAACTGTCGCCGACAAACTGGTGGAAAAACTGGCCGAACGGGCCAAGGCGTTGAAGATTGACACGGGGACCAGTGACGCAGCCGAGATGGGGCCATTGGTCACGCGCCAACATCTCGACAAAGTACGCGGTTACGTCGATCTCGGCGTCAAGGAAGGCGCGAAACTGGTCGTTGATGGTCGCGGACTCAAAGTCAAAGGCTACGAGAACGGCTTCTTCCTCGGCGGTTGCCTGTTCGATCAGGTCAAGCCTGACATGACGATCTACCGTGAAGAAGTATTCGGTCCGGTATTGGCGATCACGCGCGTGCCCGATTTCGAAGCTGCCGTGGAGCTCGTCAACAAGCACGAGTTCGGCAATGGAGTTTCGTTATTCACGCGCGATGGCGACTGCGCGCGGGAATTCGCCATGCGTATCCAGATCGGCATGGTCGGCATCAACGTGCCGATCCCGGTGCCCATGGCGTTCCACAGTTTTGGCGGCTGGAAACGCTCGCTGTTCGGCGACCATTACGCCTACGGCCCGGAGGGCGTACGGTTCTATACACATTTGAAAACTGTGACCACGCGCTGGCCAACCGGCATCCGCAAAGGTGCGGAGTTCATCATGCCGACGATGAAATAGCTTCAGCACATAGAGGAAACAATCATGCGTTTATTGATTGCAATCATCCTGGCCGGCGCGATGGCAACTGCTTGCGACAAAAGCAAGCCACCGACACCCAAATCGGAAGCCGTCTCGGATACCCATCCCGTTAAGAATGTCGAGACGCTGCCGTCCGGAAACATTCAGGAAGGCGCGCGGACCATGAATCGGGCATCCGATCTGGGCAAGGATCTGGAGCAACAGAAACAGGACCGCGACAAGGATGGCGAGTCGCAGAATAAATAGCCAAGCGACTCATGGCGAAAATCGGCACGGCTCAGGCACTACGACAACTCATTGGAGCGCCCAGTGCGCTGGTTCCGCACAAGATTCATCCTGAGCTGAACGCCCGCGCCATCGCATTCATCGCCCGATCGCCGTTGCTGATGCTGTCCACGGTGGATGAGCAAGGCCAACCCAGCGTGTCTCCCAAGGGGGATCCAGCGGGATTCGTGCAAGTCCAGGACAACCGAACCTTGCTGATACCGGAACGCAAAGGCAACAAGCTGATTTTTTCGCTGACCAATATTCTGTTCAATCCGCATGTCGGATTGATATTCCTGGTTCCCGGGACCAGCGAAACACTACGACTTCAGGGCACAGCAGAATTGCTCGACGATGCCGAGTTATGTGGAAAATTTCCGGCACGCGGGCGCGATGCACTGCTGGTCATGCGGGTGCGCGTTACGCAATGCTACTTCCACTGTGCCAAGGCGTTCCTGCGCAGCGAGTTATGGGATCCTGCAACGTGGCAGCAAAAGATGACGATCTCGTTCGGCGAAGAGATCGCCGAAAGCGGCGGCATGGGTGTCGATCAAATCAAGGAATTCGATCAAGCTGTCGCGGGCCGCTATAAGTCCGACTTGTGAAATCGAACGACCTGCCTGACACTTCCGCACGCTGCACGGTGCCAGCACGCCGGGCAGTGTCCACAGGATTTCGTCGTCTTAACCTCGGACCACAACATGAACCGACTGCTTAATACCCTGGCGATTGCATTACTGGTCACGTTAGCGGCTTGCGCCACACCCAAAAAACCCGAGCCGGAAATACCGAAGGCAGTCCCAACGCCGCCGGCGCCGATATTCATTCACGACAGATCCGTGATTCCTGGTGAGCGGGCCGGACCGATCGAGCTCGGGATGTCGCTGCGAAAGCTGGTCGAGGTTTTTGGGGAACCGGTATCCAGCAGCTCTACCCGCATTCCCAGCGGCCGTAGCGCACTGCTGTATCGCTATGCGGACCCGGATGCTTCACCGGATGGCGCGTTACTGGTGATGGTGAGGGAAAACGATAATACGGTTTACTCGGTTCAGATCGACCGGATCGAAAGCTTTAAAACGCGCGAGGGCGTGCACTACGGCTCTTCCGAAGCGCTGGTGCGCGCCGGTCTTGGAAGACCTCAATCCATCCAGGAGTCCGCTACCAATGAAATGCCCCGCGAGTATTGCTATATCAGCGGACTTGG
>DATMZQ010000187.1:0-2277 GCA_035573615.1 Burkholderiales bacterium
CCCGCCATGGCCACGTTGCGGCCCTCCTCCTGCAGCCGCTTCACATGGCCGGCCTTGTCCTCGGGCAACACTTCAGCAAGCGCTTCATCGATGCCCAGCTGGCGTGCAACGACTTCGGCCGTGCTGCGCGAATCGCCGGTAAGCATCACCACACGAATGCCGGCTCGCTTCAGAGTGGCGATGGCTTCCGGCGTGCTGTCCTTGATCGGATCAGCGACCGCCGCAATTCCGGCGGCCATGCCATCGATGGCGAAAAACACCACGGTCTTTGCTTCCGCGCGCCATGCCTCTGCCCGCGCCTCCCATGACTGTGTTAGCACGCCGCGCTGATTGAGAAAGGCGCGACTGCCAACCAGCACGCGCTTGCCCTGGATTTCCGCCTGCACGCCCAGCCCGTTCTCGGCTGCGAAGTTCGTGGCCGCGGGCGGCGTGATCGAGCGTGCTTTTGCGCCATCCACAATTGCCAGGCCAATGGGATGCTCGGACAGTTGTTCTACGCCAGCCACTAACGCCAGCGCTTCGTTTTCCGCGATACCCTCGGCGATGAATCCCGTCATGGCCGGATGCCCTAGCGTCAGCGTTCCGGTTTTGTCCACCACCAGCGTGTCGATGTCACGCATACGCTCGATGGCCTCGGCATTGCGGAACAAAATTCCGGCTTTCGCGCCCTGGCCCATGGCCACCGTCATCGAGATTGGCGTCGCCAGTCCAAGGGCGCACGGGCACGCAATGATCAATACGGCGATTGCATTCAGGAATGCATAGGCAAATCTGGGATCGGGGCCAACCCACCACCAGGTCATGGCGGTTACAACGGCAATTGCCACCACGGCCTCCACGAAGTACGCGGCAATGAGATCGGCAAGCCGCTGGATCGGCGCGCGCGTGCGTTGCGCTTCCCCGACCATGTGGACAATGCGGGCCAGCAATGTGTCGGACCCAACCCGCTCTGCACGAATCACCAGGGAACCGTTTCCATTCACGGTTGCACCGGTAACGTTGGCACCTGGCAATTTCTGCACCGGAACCGGTTCTCCAGTAATCATGGATTCGTCCACCCTGCTGCTACCCTCCAGCACGATGCCATCGACCGGCACTTTATCGCCGGGCCTGACGCGCAGACGGTCGCCTACCGCGACCTGCTCCAGTGGCACGGCGTGTTCCGTACCATCGGCGCGCAGGCGCAAGGCCTGGTTGGGCGCCAAGTGCAGCAGTTGCTCGATCGCCTTGCTGGTCTGCCCCATGGCGCGCAACTGCAAATAATCACCGAGTAAGACCAGCGTCACGATGACGGCAGCGGCCTCGAAATAGGTGCCCACTGCGCCGTCATGCTCGCGAAATTCCTGCGGAAACCAACCGGGCACAAATATCGCAGCGAGGCTGAACAAATAGGCAAACCCGACACCGAGCCCGATCAACGTGTACATGTTCAGCGCGCGGTGTGCGAGCGACAGCCAGAACTTGCGCAGAATCGGCCAACCGGCCCACAGCACAACCGGTGTGCCGAGCACAAACTGGATCCAGCCGGTTTGCCGTGGCATGACGCCAAACGGCTCGCGGATGCCAATCATCGGTGACATCGCGAGCACAATCAGCGGGACCGAAAGCGCGATTCCGGCCCACAAACGCCACTTCAGGTCGTTTAGTTCGGCATCATCCGCGTCTCCCGTGCCGGCGATGGGCACCAGCGCCATGCCGCAAATGGGACAGTCGCCCGGGGCATCGCGTACGATCTGCGGATGCATTGGACAGGTATATTGCGCGCCAGGTGCGGCTGAAGTGCTGTCTTGCAGGGGCAGTGAAGGGGCCTTCGGTGCGTGCTTCGCTTCCAGCGCCATGCCGCACTTGGAACATTTGCCTGGCGCATGCTGCTGTACGTCCGGGTGCATAGGACATCGGTAAATCCTGTCCGCGGATGTTGCGTCAGCTTCGGTCTTGTCTAGAAAACTGGCCGGGTCGGCCACGAACTTGTCGCGGCAACCGCTGCAGCAGAAGTAATAGCGCTGCCCGCTGAAGGTCGCGCTGGCAGCAGCCGATTTCTCGTCGACGTGCATGCCGCATACTGGATCAGTCACCATGGTGTCTCCGTTCTTCCTGACTGAAGAGACTGCGCCCCCAGAGCTGGCGTTCCGCTTCAGCAAATTTTGAATCAGTGCTCATGCGGCCCGTTACGCCTGACCCTCAGCGCCTCACCAGACCCAGAGCCTTGCGCTTGGTCGGCGGGAGCGTGCTGTGAGGCAGGTGTTGACCCCACCCACTCGTGGGCGACAGTTCCGT
>DATMZQ010000188.1:0-4060 GCA_035573615.1 Burkholderiales bacterium
AAAAAACGGCAAGCCGGCTGGATTGGCGGATGGCGGTACTTATTGGCACAGCGATTATTCCTACCTCGACATCCCGGCGCGGGCGACGCTGCTGTACTCGGTACAAGTGCCCAAGATCGGTGGCGATACCTTATTTGCGGATCAGCAGCAGGCCTACGCTGACCTGCCGGACGCGACGAAGAGACGTCTCGATGGACTGGTCACCCTGAACGTTTACGGCAACCGCGATGATCTCGATCCGCAATCCCGTACTGCAGCCGCACCACCGACGCAAGAACAGAAGCAAAAACGCGGCGCCTTCCTGATACGTCATCCGCTGGTACGCCGCCATCCGTACAGCGCACGCAAAGCGCTTTATGCCGTGTCCGGAACGTCATTTGGCATAGAGGGTATGCCAGACGCAGACGGCATCGCATTGTTGCGGGAATTGGCAGCGCATTCAACGCAGCCCAAGTACCAGTACCGCGTTCAGTACGGTGTGGGCGATGTGGTCGTATGGGACAACGCTTCTGTGCTGCATTCGGCCACGCTGACCGATCCCTTGTATCCGCGCACGCTGTTGCGCGTGACCACCAAGGAAGCGCAGCGACCATCGGCCTGACGCAGGCAGCGCATACGGTTATGGTTACCGCGGCAAGATCAGTCGTTTTGTTTTTTTTGTTTTCATGTGCGGCACTGGCCGCGCCGTATCCCGACCCCAAGCACGGCGAGGTTGAGCTCCACGATTTTGATTTCGCCGACGGCGAAATTCTCCCATCGCTCAAACTTCACTATTTCACGCTCGGTACGCCAGCGCGTAACGCCGAGGGGCAGATCATCAACGCAGTGCTGCTATTGCATGGCACGGGAGGTCAGGGTACCGGCTTTCTGACGCCGGCCTTTGCGGGAGAACTGTTCGGCGTTGGGCAGCCGCTCGATGCCAACCGCTGGTTCATCATCGTGCCAGACAACATTGGTCACGGCCGCTCGAGCAAGCCCAGTGATGGCTTGCGCGCGAAATTCCCGCACTATGGCTACCGCGATATGGTTGCAGCACAGCGGCGTCTGCTGTCCGAAGGCCTCGGCGTAGAACATCTGCGCCTGATCATCGGCACATCGATGGGCTGCATGCATGGCTGGATGTGGGCTGGCAACTATCCGCAGTCCACGGATGCGCTTCTACCCATTGCCTGCCTGCCCGCACCGGTCGCGGGCCGCAACCGCATGGAACGGCGCTTGATCGTGGATGCGATCCGCAACGATCCGGAATGGCAGGGCGGCGACTATGCAGCGCAGCCCCAGGGACTCATAACCGCGCTCAGGATGATCGCCATCAGTGCCGGCAGCACCCGGCAGCTTTATCAGCAGGCGCCGACTGTGGAGGCCACCGACCGGTTACTGGACCGGATGGTGCAACAGCGTTTGCGCACCGCGGACGCAAATGACCTGCTGTACGCCTGGGACGCGTCGCGCGATTACGATCCGGGCGAGAATCTCGCGCGCATCAGCGCGCACGTCACCGCAGTAAACTTCGAGGACGACGAACGCAATCCGCCACAGTTGCAAGTCATGGAACGGCAGGTAGCCCGCGTGCCGCACGGAACATACGTATTGATTCCGGCAAGCGACCGCACGCGCGGCCATGCCAGCCTCGCCGACGCAGTGCTTTGGAAAGAGTACCTGGTGAACCTGCTCGCCCGGATTTCCCGCTAGCATCCTAAAGCGGCTTGCTCGGATCGATCAGCGTGCGCCACATATGCGCTGTTGCGCTGCTGTCGTTGCCCAACCCTTCTTTGGGCTGGCGGAAGTGGCGGCCGATGATGTCGGTGAACGGCTCGATCGACCATGGCTGGGATTTGTCGAACGCATAATCGTCGCATTTCGTGATGTTGCGCGAAATCATGTACCACTTGTGCTTGCGCGCATAGTCGTGCGCTTGCGCGATATATTCAGGCGGACGATAGTCTTCACCGAACATCGTGATATACATCTGGGGATATTCGTAGCCGACCGATGCGTCGGGGTAATAACGCAGCGCCTGATGGTAACGGATGGCCCAGGAGACTTTTTCCGATACGTAAGGTTCGACCAGCTGCGCGCCCCACCAGCCATGATCGGGCCGCACGACGGCGAGTCCGATATCGTGCAGCAGGCAGGCAAGAATAGTTTCTTCATCCATGCCGGCTTTCATCGCCTGCATGGCGGTTTGCACGCAATGCGGCGCCGCCGCCGTGGGCAAGCCGAATTTCGGCGTGTTCAGCCGCAGGTTGAAGATATCGGCAAGCGTGGGCTTGGCCGGCATAGGTACGTCTGGCGCCGGCGGGCGGATGCGCGCGAACGCGGCGCCGATGTCCATCAAGTCCCGCTGCCGTTCAACACTGAGTTCTTCGCCAGGCATCATCGTTTACCTCATCCAAAGCATGCCCGCACCACGCCGCCATCGACGCGCAGGGCGGCGCCATTGGTCGCAGACGAAAGTGGACTGCACACGTAAGCCACCATAGTGGCCACTTCCTGCGTCGTTGCATAGCGCTTCAGCAGCGAACTGGGGCGCACCTTCTCGAAAAATTCTTTTTCGAATTCCGCAAACGGCCTGCCGGCTGCGCGTTTCGCAATGGCCGCCTTGTTGCCATCCGAAAGCGTCGGGCCCGGCAGTACCGCATTGACCGTGACGTTGGTGCCCACGCACGTCTCTGCCAACCCGCGTGAAATCGCGAGTTGCGCAGTCTTGGTCATGCCGTAATGAATCATGTTGTCCGGAATCTGGATACCGCTCTCGCTGCTGATGAATACGATGCGGCCCCAGTTGCGCTGCTTCATTCCCGGCAAATACGCACGCGACAGCCGCACGCCGCTCATGACGTTGATGTCAAAGAAACGCTGCCATTCGGCGTCATCGATGTCCTCGAACGCTTTGCGCTCGAAAATGCCGAGGTTGTTGACCAGAATGTCTACGGTGGGGAAGCGCCGGATCAGCGCATCAGTCGGTCCTGCGGCAGAGAGATCGCCGGCGAAACCATCCAGCGCAGCCCGAGGCGTCACGGCCCGGATGCGCTCCAGCGCTGCATCCACCGCAGCCTGCGTGCGACCGTTCACAATGACTTTTGCGCCCTCCGCAGCGAGCAACGCTGCGGTGGCAAAACCGATGCCTTTGGTCGATCCGGAAATCAGGGCCGATTTATCCTGCAGCTTCAGATCCATTCCGGGGTTCCGTGAGCGCACAACCCGTTGCAGAAATCGGCGAAGGCAACGCGTGGACTATTGGCGCGTTTACTCGGTGTCGCCTGGTTCATCCGACCAACGCCGCAGCGGTCCGGCATAGTCCGGGTCCGCATTTCCTGCATCCGATTCGTCCGTTTCATCATCGAATTTTTCCATTGCCTTCAGCAGCGACTGCAATCGCTTTTCCGCGATCGTTTCGCGGTCCGGTTTGTCGCCAATTTTCTCGATAACCGATGCAGCGGCGGAATAATCCTTCTTCGTCTTGATGGGCCGTGCAACGCCGTTCAATTTATGGGTGCGACCTCTTGTCATGCTTGCCCCCTTTTGGCAAAAGAGCTCCGTGCGCGAGCAATTTTCCCCCCTTTGGTCCAGGTTCCTGCCCGTTCATCGCTCCCTGGATTTTGCGTACATGTCGGCGACAAGCTAGTGTACCGCACGATATTGACCGGTGTTTGCCATCCACGAAGTCGCACGTCTCATGGAAGCACCCTGACCAGTGAACAGCGTTAGTTGTTGCGCGGGCCGTCATACGGATCGCGCTTCGCGGCCTCGTGTTTTGTGCCGCCCCGTGATGCCGCCATTGCTCTGTCATTGTCGTCTGCAGCCCGGTATCGAAACCAGCCAACGTTCATTTCCTCCCACGTCTGGTCGCCCCAGCGTACGACCTGGTTCGGATCCGGATTGGCAGGGTTTTGCGGGGAGTTGTCCCAGGTCAAGTCCAGCACGATTCGCGTGCCGGCAGGGATGAGCTTGGGCGGGTCCAAGGCATACAACGGTTGCCAACTGAAATCGTATTTCGGCACTGACAACAGGATTTGATCGCTTCCATCCGGATAGTGCGCGGTGAATTTCGCCGACC
>DATMZQ010000189.1:0-6256 GCA_035573615.1 Burkholderiales bacterium
AATAAAGCTGGCCGTTACGATAGCAAAAGGAGCACCAGTTCAGGAATCAGGTAGCCGAACCAGCAGCAAACAGCCTGGACGATCATTGGGCTCGTGTTCAAACTCCCGGCCGTCATCTGGCGAAAAAAATGCAGAACAGAAGATAGAGAATCATGCCCAGATTCATGTAAGCAGTAGCCGCCATCCCCGGCGCGCGGTAGAGCGGATTGAGCCGATAGCCAAACCAGAACACAAGTCGTGCAACGACGAAGATAATTGCGCACGCCCACACGACCTGCAGATACTGAATTGCAACGACGGTGCTGAGCGCGAGCGACGCGACGGCAAACACGAAATTCTGCTGCAGCGTGTTATCGGCAACGCGTCCATCGATCTCCATCGATCGGCTTTCCGCCCGGCGCGTGGGATCGATTGCTTCGCTGAGGAAACGCGAATTGCCCACTGTAATGAGCATGATGAAAAACGGCACCAGCGCAACAACATTGGCAAGGAGAGCGTAGGCCAGGCGTTCGCCAGGCGCATCCCCGATCACGGGCACGGGCAGGAGCCTTGTCAGAATCCACACGCTCACGGCCATGGTTATCACTCCAGTGGCCGCACCAACAGCAACGATTTTCTGTTCCGTTTTCATGTTTTCAGTCCCATCGATACAAGACAGGGCACTTCCTTCGCGGGGAGCCATGAACTCACCGACGCGGTGGAGGCCGTCGCCAGAAATAAATCGTCTATCGGCGCTTAACCCAGGGCCCCATGATTCACTTGCCATACTGTCCAGTTCAGTACTGCCGCAAATGTGACCCAGGCCAGGTACGGGATCAACAGTAACCCTGCCAGCGGTTTGAGGCGCCAGAACTGAACAGTAGTGCAGACGATGAGTACCCAAAGCAAGACGATGTCCGCGAAGGCGGAACCTCCCTGGTGCCAGGCAAAAAACAACCAGCTCCAGAGCGCATTGGCGGCGAGCTGAGCGAGGAACAGGACAAGCGCCAGTTGCCAGGCTCGCGCATTTCTGGCGTCCCGCCATACGAGCCAGGCTGCCAGCGCCATCGAGAAGTACAGAACAGCCCACACGGGGCCGAAAATCCAGCCCGGTGGAGCCCAGGAAGGACGAGCAAGTCGACCATAGAACGCGCCGGCGTCAGCAGACGCGATGGCTCCGGCCGCAGCCGCAGCAAAGCACAGAAGCAGCCAGCCGACGAATCCGAGCGCCTGTACGGACCGGGGCTTCAAAGATAACTCGTGGTTCATTGAACACCTGACGGGTTCGATTCAGCGCTCCATCCCATTGAGATGTCCATTTTCCTATCGCGCGAGGATTTGCCATGCCACTGCCGCCTGCGCGAAAAACCCCACCGTAAAGGCCAGAGTGCGCACCCACGGCATGGCGAACGCGTAAGCCAGTGCATGTACCAGGCGAGCCCAGAAATAGGTCACAGCGGCTGTAGCGACCGCATCACTCGTCACACCGAGCGCGTTGGCCACGAGCACAAGCGTCGCGAACACCACCAGGTTTTCAACAGCGTTCGCATGGGCTTTCATGAGACGTTGGGCCCATGGCGATTGCGGTTTTGGGTTCTCAGGATAGCCGACGGTATCGATCAGCCCACGTACCGCCATGCGATCCAGGATGTACGGAACCCACAACAGAGCGGTTAGAACGCTGACATAAGTCAGGTAGACAAGATCCGCCTTCATCATTCCTCCTTCGGTTTATTGTAGTTGCAGCACGTCTCCGTACTGATTTTTTGGCTCAGGATCCCCTGGTTCAGGGACGAGTACTGTGTTGCGGCAGCCCATCGGCAATATCGAACCACGGAGCCTTGGAGCCGACAAAGATATGTTCAAAGCTTCGAATCCCGGGATCATCGTCGAGAGTCCCCAGCGCTAGCGAAAAGCTGCCGGGCCGCTTTGTGCTGATGAACTGAAGCGTCGAGCCGCAGCGTTTGCAAAATGTGCGGGTGACCTCAGGAGAAGATTGATACGACGCAATACCATCCGCGCCTGAAGTAAACATGAAGTCTGTCGATTGGACGCGGCCGTAGGTTGCAAAAGCAGCTCCGTGCGCCTTTCGGCACATTGAGCAATGGCAATGGGTCGCGCGACCAAGACAACCGCGTACTTCGTAGCGCACGCTACCGCAAAGGCAACTTCCCCGAAACATCGCTGCTCTCCTCACAAATCTGCGTCTGGTTCATTGCAATTCAATTCATTCATCATAGTGCAATGCAGGTTCTGCCTGGCGCAAGAGCCAAACACGGGACAGCTCCTGGCGATACAATGAATCCAGCGAGCAACAAGCTATTTGCCAGGTCCCGTAAAGCCGTGACCTGTTGTGTGCGGAGTTGCGCTCAGGCCGCCCGGTTCGTGCGCTCGGCAATCGCGAGCACACGGTACATCGAGCGCACCACCGGAAGCTCAATCAGCTCGCCATCCACGACGACCAGCCCGGTCGTGTCCTGCTCGAACGCGGCACAAACCTTTTGCGCCTTCTCGATCGCCTTTGCATCTGGCGTAAACGCGGCGTGGATGGTTGCAATCTGATTCGGGTGGATCGAGGCCTTGCCGGTAAAGCCGAGGCGCGCGCAGCCGATTGCTTCCTGGCGCAGTCCCTCGGCATCGTCGAGATTCAGAAATGGCACGTCCAGCAAATCGATGCCGGCGGATGCGGCGGCGTGGACCAGCCGCGAACGCGTGTAAAGCAAAGGCTCCCATGACTTTTCACAGCGCAGGTCTGCCGACATGTCAACCGCGCCCAGGATCAGCGAGTCAATTCGTGACGAAGATTTTGCAATCTCCATCGCTCGCTCCAGGCCCTGGTTGGTCTCAACGATGACGCAGAAGCGGATCTGGCGCGAGGGCCCGGACGACAGCAAGGAATCGATCAGCTGTACTTCTTCCGCGGAGCGGATCTTTGGAATCATGATCGCCGGGGGCGGCGTTTCAAGCTCGATGATCGCTGTCAGATCCTTCAAGCCATCCGGCGTGGACAAGCCGTTGATGCGCACCATTTTCTCGACATGCGGGTGCGACTTGTCCCTGAATAACGGCAACGTCAGCGCGCGCCCTTCGTCCTTGCGGCTGCGCGCGACCGCATCTTCCATGTCCACGCAGACGATATCGGCGCCGGAATCCAGCGCCTTGGCAAAACGGTCGGGACGCAGACCCGGCACGAACAGCAAGCTCCTGCGTGGCCGCACCACATGGCTGGATTGCAGCATCGAACGTAATCCGATTCTGATGAAAGAAGGCATGCTAGCCTTACGCCATCATTTCGCGCAACCCAATCTGAACGCAACAGCCAGATGCCAACATGAACGGACTTTGCATTTCTCCGTGGCTTCGTGACTTCTGGTGCGCCGTTTCGAATTTTGTTCTAGATCCGCGTGACCGCCGCGTCAATGCGTTTGGCTACGACGACGTAGCGCAACCGACGGCCGGGCACAGGACTGTCGAAGGGATAACCCGTCATCAACGTCAGGCGATCGTCGCCAACATCGAGCAGCACGCGCACATCCTTGTTGCGCACGACTTCGATGCCGGATACTACATAACGCGCCACCCGGCCGGGCAACGCGTGCACTGCCAGAACATCGCCTGAACGCACGTCGCGAAGAAATGCGAAATGCGTGTCGCGGTGTCCGCTGATCACGGCATTGCCGGACTCGCCTGGCAGCGGCGTGCCATCGACGTGACCGGCGCCGAAGGCCAGCGCGCGTCCGCTGGCACCGGCCAGTACCATGAGTTGCGCGCCGTGCCGCGGCGCCTCGAGCTGGGCGACCGGCCAGATATCGGCCCTCGGCCAAGGCTTTACGCCGGAGCCGATCGCGAGCGACCGGCTCCACGCGCGGCAGATCAGCCGTCGCGCCAAAGAATCCTTCGCGTTGTTGCATACGGCCTTACCGGCATGCCATAGCGATCCAACGACCGAGGAAGGCAAGACCGATGCGGACGAACTCACTGCCTGCTCCGCGCACGAACGACAAGAACCGCGGCGCCCACCAGCAATGCAAGCACCAGCGCCCACGCCGCCAACTTCGGCAAGCTGGGCAATGACGCTGCCGGCGCTTCGTCACTACGGATCGCCGATACGGCAGTGGGCAGGGGTTGCGCTGCAGCGGCTTCCGCGATGAACGTGGTGCCCGCAGGTGCCTCAGATCGATCCTCGGTTGCGCGGGTCATGTCGGCAGACCCGGACGATGTCAGTGCCGGCGCGCCAGAAGCCTGCGCAGGGGGCGAGATTACGGTCAGCGAAAGCACCACGAGCGCCATAAGCATGGCAAATCCGGTTCCCGCGAGCACTGCAGCGATGACGATGCGAACGATATCGCGGGCCGCTGAAACGCGCGGCACGCTGACTAGATTGCGATTCGATAGAGTATTCATATTGGCCTCAGGCATGAGAATGTGCGTTATTGCACGCGAGTCATTGGAAGCCTGCATCGGGGCGGCAGCGGGCCAGCGCCATGGAAAGTCGCGGGCGGAATGTGGCAAAAAAATGGCATTTCACGCCCGTGCGCCTGCTGCACACTGCTTTCGGTATAGTGCTGCAACGGGCTTTTACAGAGCTAAAACAAGGGAAACAGTTGCATATGGCAAGGCGCATCGCTATTGTCGAAGACGACGCCGCGATCCGCGAAAACTACGCGGATGCGTTGCGACGGCAAGGTTACGAAGTCACCACCTTTGTCGATCGACCGGCTGCCATGAAGGCTATGCAGACTCGTCTTCCCGATCTCGCGCTGATCGATATCGGGCTCGCGAACGAAATCGAAGGCGGCTTCGCGCTGTGCCGGGATTTGCGCGCTCTGTCTTCCACCTTGCCGATCATTTTTCTGACTGCGCGCGACGGCGACCTGGACACCGTGTCGGGACTGCGCATGGGGGCGGACGATTACCTGACAAAGGACATCAGCCTGCCGCATCTGCTGGCCCGCATTGCAGCGCTGTTCCGCCGCATTGAAGTCATGGGCTCGCCGGCGGCCGCCGAGGACGTGCTTGAACGCGGCCGCCTGCGGCTCAACGTCAAACGCATGGAAGCGCACTGGGCCACGCACCAGGTCGAACTCACCTTGACCGAATTCTGGATCGTGCATGCGCTCGCCAAATTTCCTGGCCATGTGAAGGACCGCGACGCGCTGATGCGGGAAGCCAGCCTGACGGTGGACGACAGTACCATCACATCTCATATCAAGCGCATCCGCCGCAAGTTCGGCGCGCTCGATTCCAGGTTCGATTCGATACAGAGCGTGTACGGCCTGGGCTATCGCTGGCATGGCGAGTCCTGAGTTGCGCGGACCGGGATTGCGCCTGAAGCTGTTTCTTGCGGCCAGCATTCTGCTGCTGATTCCGCTGCTCGGATTTCTGTATGTGCGCGAACTCGAGAACCTGCTGCTCAAAGTGCAGGAACAGGGCGTGGTCGCTACCGCACGCGCTGTTGGAACCGCGCTGAACGACCGGCCCAGCCTGTTCCTGAGTGGCGAGATCTATCCTTTTGCATTGGCGCAGGGCAACGATTTGCGCATCGACAATCTGCCCGCCCCCATTGTCGTGGACGGCCAGATTGAGGACTGGCTGCAGCAGCCGGTCGCCGCGCATTCCGTCGGCGCCGGCGCGGGGGGGCCGGAAACGCGCGCTTTCTCGGCTCGCTACCGCATCGGCAGAAACGGCAATGCCATCTATGCCCTGTTCGAAGTCGCGGATGCAAAGGTAGTCTTGCGCGATCCCGAGCGCGATACGCTGCAAACGACCGACCACCTAGAAATCGCCGTGGTCACGCCGGACGACGAGTTCCTGCGGTTTGCCATCGAGGCCCGCGGCACAGGGAAAGCGTCAGTATCCCTGCTGGCCGCGGATGGCGAGGCAATTCCCGATCCGCGCATTCAGGCCGTGTTCCACTTGCTGCCACGCGGCTATTTGATCGAGCTGCGCTTACCGCGCTCGCTAGTCGGTCCGCGTCTTGGATTCACAATCGTCAATGCAGACGATCGCTCAGGCGTTACCCGCGTCACGTCGATCGGCACTTCCGATACGTCGAGCAAACAGGCGCTGGGCGCGGTTATCGTGCCCTCTCCGGAAGTCAGCGAGCTGGTGCGGCGGCTTGGTCGGGCACGGTCGCGCATCTGGGTGCTCGACGTCAATCGGCGTGTAATCGCACAGGCCGGCGCCCTGCGCGGGCCGCCCGCGCCAGCCGACCCTGGAGAAGGCATGTTTTTGCGTTTCTGGGAAAAGGCAGCCGACTTGCTGGTGCGACCGATCC
>DATMZQ010000190.1:0-10860 GCA_035573615.1 Burkholderiales bacterium
TCAAGGTGGATCTGCGTTTTCGCGGTCACTTCGTTGCCTTCGAGCATTTCCTTCATGAGGTAAATGCGCCCGCGCGGGCTGTCCAGTTCATCGCCGAGCAATTGATAAGTCGGGCAGGTCGCCGTGCAGAAGCCGCAGTGGACACAGGTGCGCAGGATGCTGTCCGCTTCCTTGCCTGCCGGCGTGTCCCGGATGAATTGCGCGAGATTCGTTTTCATTTCAATTGATCGATATTCGCGACAGCTCAGAAATCGGCATGGATGCGGCCAAACCCGAGGATGCCGTGCGGATCGAACGCGCGCTTGAGTTTCTTGTGCACAGCGAGCAGGCCGGCTGACAACTGCTGGATGCCATGGCGTTTGTTGCCGCTGCGGAACAGCGTGGCGTGGCCGTCGGCCCGGTGCGCGATCGCAAACGCCCGCGACGGATCGAGATCTTCGGCGACCCAGCGCAGGCTGCCGTTCCACTCCATGACTTGTTTCCCAAGACCCAACGGTGGCGAAGTCGGCTTGATCGAGAAACGCCAGAGCGCGGGCGCATGCGCAAACGTTGGATGGGACTGCTCGCGGATCGACTGCCAGAACTGCGCACCATCCGGGACCGTTTCTCCGCCCAGCTTCTTGTGCGCGGCGCCAACTGCCACTGCCGCGCCGGCCAGACGCACGTGCAAAGCTCGCTCGTGGTGGCAAGTGGCCGAGACCGGGAGCGGTTTGGCCGCCCAGGCGTTCATGGATGCAATGGCCTGCGTTTCATCGAGCTCGAAGCGCAAAGTCAATTCCTGTTCGGGCTGCGGCAATACCTTCAGGGATATTTCAGTGATCAAGCCCAGCGTACCGAACGACCCGGTCATCAGGCGCGACAAATCGTAGCCCGCTACATTTTTCATGACCTGTCCGCCAAAGTGCAACGCTTCACCAATCCCGTTTATCATGCGTACGCCGAGCACAAAATCGCGCGCGGAACCGGCCGCAGCCCGGCGTGGTCCGGAGAAGCCAGAGGCAATGCAACCGCCGAGCGTAGCTTCGGGGCCGAAGTGAGGCGGTTCGAATGCCAGCATTTGCCCGGCATCCGCGAGTGTTTTTTCAACGTCGCGCAAACGCGTGCCGGCCCGCGCGGTCATGACCAACTCGGTAGGTTCGTAATCGACGATGCCAGTCAGCGTGCACGTATCGAGCACATCGCCTATCAGGGCGAGACCGTAGAAGTCCTTGCTGCCGCTGCCGCGTATGCGCAGCTGGGTGTGCTCGGCTGCTGCCTGGCGAATGGTTTCTGAAAATTTCTCGAGTACGTCCCGCATGAAATCGTTTCTTTGCGCCTTGCGTTGAGACCCTTCCCGGCTGAGGCAGTTGCGTCAGCGCGAGCGGCTGGACATCAGAAACGCGGCAGTTCCGGAAAGTTCTCCTGTCCACGATGCACGTGCATGGCACCGAATTCGGCACAGCGTTGCAAGGTCGGAACGGCTTTGCCGGGATTGAGCAGGCCATGCTCGTCAAACACAGCCTTGACGGCATGAAAAGCCTTTAGTTCGCCAGTGTTGAACTGCACGCACATCTGGTTGATCTTTTCGAGCCCGACGCCATGCTCGCCGGTGATCGTGCCGCCCACTTCGACACAGAGCTCCAGAATCGCCGCACCGTAGGCTTCCGCGCGCTCGTTCTGGTTGCCTTCGTTGGCATCGAACATGATGAGCGGATGCAAGTTGCCGTCGCCCGCATGGAATACATTGGCGCATTGCAGATGAAACTGTTCCGACAGCTCATCTATGCGCTTCAGCACGTAAGGCAGATGTTTCTTTGGAATGGTGCCATCCATGCAGTAATAATCCGGCAGGATGCGTCCAACGGCGGGGAAGGCAGCCTTGCGGCCGGCCCAGAATTTCAGCCGCTCTGACTCATCGCGAGACGTACGGACCTCGGTTGCGCCGGCCGTGTTCATGACTTGCCTGATGCGCTCGATCTCATCGCTGACTTCTTCTGCGGTGCCGTCCGATTCACACAGCAAGATTGCCGCGGCGTCCAGCGGGTAGCCGGCGTGCACGAACTGCTCAACCGCCGCGGTTGCTTTTTTATCCATCATTTCCAGTCCGGCGGGAATGATGCCCGCTCCGATCACGTCCGCTACTGCTTGCGCCGCCTTGGCAATGTCATCGAATGCAGCGAGCACGACCTGCGCTTTCTCAGGCTTGGGCAATAACTTGACAGTGATTTCGGTAACGACGCCCAGCATGCCTTCGGAACCCGTGATCAGCGCCAGCAAGTCATAGCCGGGCGCATCGAGTCCATCCGAACCGATTTCCAGCAACTCACCTTCAATGGTCACAAAGCGCAACTTGAGGATGTTGTGCACCGTCAGTCCGTACTTGAGGCAATGCACGCCACCAGAGTTTTCCGCCACGTTGCCGCCGATGGAACAGGCGATCTGGCTGGACGGGTCGGGCGCATAGTACAGACCGTACGGCGACGTCGCCTCGGATATCGCCGCGTTACGCACGCCGGGTTGCACGCGAGCCGAGCGCGCAAGCGCATCGATGTGCACGATGTGCTTCATTTTTGCCATGACCAGCAGCAGGCCGTACGCATACGGCAGCGCGCCGCCGGACAGCCCGGTCCCGGCACCGCGGAATACCACCGGCACGCGGCCGCGGTAACAAATGCGCAGAACTTCACGAACCTGGTCTTCTGTTTCCGGCAACGCCACCATTAGCGGCAGGCGCTGATAGGCAGTCATGCCGTCGCATTCGAACGGCTTGAGGTCCTCGCGCTCGTGCAGCAGCGATGCGGGCGGCAATACCGACGTCAGTTGCGCAACCAGTTCTGCGTGCGCAATCTGCGGCTGCAGTATTTCGGACGACAGCAATGCGGGCATGCCCATGATCGGATGAGTTCGGTCAGATAATCAGGATCGCGCGGAAATCGTTGACATTAGTCAGCGTCGGGCCGGTCATCACGAGGTCGCCGAGACCTGAGAAAAAACTGTACCCGTCATTATCGGCGAGCATCCTTTTTGCGTCCAGTCGATGCGCCGCCGCGCGCATCAGAGTATCCGGCGTGAGCAAGGCGCCGGCGTTGTCTTCCGTTCCATCGATGCCATCGGTGTCGCCAGCGAGCGCGTAAACGTCGGGTTCCGCGCCAAGCGCGACGGCAAGCGCCAGCAGGAACTCGGCGTTGCGCCCGCCGCGGCCCTTGCCGCGCACTGTAACCGTCGTTTCTCCTCCCGACAGTAGAACACAGGGCCTGTTCGCCGGTTGCCCGTGACGCTTGACCTGGCGCGCAATGCCCGCATGCACGATGGCGACTTCGCGCGCTTCTCCTTCAATCGCATCGCCAAGGATGACCGGGGTGACGCCTGCCCGACGCGCAGCTTCCGCGGCGGCTTCCAGGGACATCTGCGGTGCCGCGATCATGTGCAACTCGGTTTTCGCCAGCCGCGGATCGCCGGGCTTCGGGGTTTCTTCTTTGGCAGCGAGCAGATGCTCGATTACTTTTCCTGGCTCGATGATGTGGTATTTATCGAGGATGGCGCGCGCGTCCGCAAAAGTAGTTGCGTCGGCAACCGTGGGGCCTGAAGCTATCACTGCCGGATCATCGCCCGGAATATCGGAAATGGCGAGTGTGATGACCCGGGCGGGCGCGCATGCGGCCGCCAGGCGGCCGCCCTTGACGGCGGAAAGATGTTTGCGCACGCAATTCATCTCGCTGATAGTGGCGCCGCTTTTCAGCAATGCCTTGTTGATTGCCTGTTTGTCGCCCAGCGTGAGACCGGGCGCCGGCAATGACAGCAGCGATGATCCCCCGCCGGATACGAGGAACAACACCAGATCGTCCGGCGACAGGCCTCGCACCATGGCGAGCATGCGTTCGGCCGCTCTGCGCCCGGCTTCATCCGGCACCGGGTGAGCGGCTTCGATGACTTCAATTCTGCTGGTGGGCACTTTATAGCCGTAGCGGGTCACTACCATTCCCGACAATTCGCCTGGCCAGTGATCCTCGACCGCTTTTGCCATGCTTCCCGCTGCCTTGCCACAGCCGATCACCAGCATACGGCCTCGCGGAGCGGATGGCAGGTAGGCGGGGAGCGTCTTATCCGGCAGGGCAGCGGCGATCGCTGCATCCAACATGGTTCTCAGCAGAACGCGTGGATCCTGATTCATGCTTGCACCGGACTCAAGCCAGGAATTTGCCCGTTACTTGGCTACCTGGTGATTGGCCAGTGTTTCCAGCGCCTTCACCATGGCCGAGTGGTCCCACTTGCCACCCCCTTGGGCCTGGCACGCGCTGAATAATTCCTGCGCCGTGGCAGTATTCGGCAGGCTCATCTTCAGCGCACGCGCCGACGAAAGCGCAAGGTTCAGATCCTTCTGATGCAGTTCGATGCGAAAGCCCGGATCGAAAGTCCGTTTCACCATGCGCTCCCCATGGACTTCAAGGACTCGCGACGCCGCGAACCCTCCCATCAATGCCTGGCGCACCTTGCCGGGGTCGACACCGGCCTTTGACGCAAGCAGCAGTGCTTCACCGACCGCTTCGATATTCAGCGCCACGATGATCTGGTTGCAGACCTTGCAGGTCTGGCCCGCGCCTGTTTCGCCAACCAGCGTGATGTTCTTGCCCATCAGTTCGAATAGCGGTTTCACTCTGGCGAAACTCTCTTCCGAGGCGCCGACCATGATCGTCAATGCCGCATTCTTGGCGCCGACTTCGCCGCCCGACACCGGAGCATCGACATAATCGGCGCCGGTTTTTCGGACGCGTTCGGCGAATGCCTTGGTCTCGATCGGGGAAATGGAACTCATGTCGACCACGATTTTTCCGCGGGACAAGCCCTCGGCCACGCCCTCTTTGCCGAACAGTACTTTCTCGACATCGGGGGTGTCAGGCACCATCGTGATGATGACATCGGCCTTTTGTGCGACTTCCCTGGCGGAGGCGCACGCCTTCGCGCCCGCAGAAATGAGCTCCTGTGGTACGCCACTGCGACTCGCCAGGAACAGCGCATGGCCGCCTTTGATGAGGTTGGCGACCATGGGCTTGCCCATGATGCCCAGTCCGATGAAGCCGACGTTCATGCTGTTGTCTCCTTGAAAACCAAACTCATGCCACGACCTGCTGCGGGGAACGCAGGATTGCCGGGTGGTTTATTTTATATAAGGCCTCAGCCAGCCGAGGCCGTCGGTGGTTTTGGCCGCCGGGCGATACTCGCAGCCAATCCAGCCTTTGTAGCCGATGCGGTCGAAAAAACCGAACAAGAACGGATAGTTGATTTCTCCGGTATTCGGTTCGTGGCGCCCGGGCGTGCCGGCCAGCTGCATATGACCAATCTTGGTCAGGTTTTTCTCCACCGTTGGTGCGAGATCGCCTTCCATGATTTGCATGTGATAGATGTCGTACTGGAACAGCAGATTTGGCACGTTCGCGTAGTGCATGATATCGAATGCCTGGCGCGAATAATTCAGATAGAACCCGGGGATGTCGCGCGTATTGATGGCTTCGATCAGCAGCTTCATGTGATATTTCGCGAATTCCTTTCCGGCAAATTGCAGATTGGCAATGTACGTCTCGCGCATCTTGTCTTCCGACACACCGCGCGGCTTCAGGCCGGCCATGCAATGGACCATTGCACAATCCAGTTCATTGGCATACTCGACTGCCTTGCCGATGTTGTCCTGGAATTCCGTGATCCTTGCCGGATCGCAGGCCAGGCCCCGATCGCCCGCCGCCCAGTCCCCGGGAGGCATGTTGAAGAGGACCATCTCCAGTTTGTGCTTGTCCAGCTGATCGCGTATCTGCTGTGCGGGGAAGTCATACGGAAACAGAAATTCGACGCCGCGAAAACCGGCTTTCGCAGCGGCGCCGAAACGCTCCAGGAAGCCCACCTCATTGAACATCATGGAAAGGTTGGCGTTGAAATTAGGCATGCATCCTCCCGGGGATTTATTAGTCGTAAGGTTTGCGGGACCGGCAATTATAGCCGTCCACGCCGTTATAATCGGCGCCTGATCCGGATGCGAGGCAGGTGTTCATGAAATTCAGGGGAACCGACTCTTATATTGCTACCGACGACTTGATGATGGCCGTCAACGCGGCCGTCACGCTGGAACGGCCGCTGCTGATCAAGGGCGAGCCGGGCACCGGCAAGACCATGCTGGCGATGGAGGTTGCCAGAGCGCTCGATCGTCCACTACTGCAATGGCATGTGAAATCGACTTCCAAGGCACAGCAGGGGCTGTACGAATATGATGCGGTTTCACGTTTGCGCGATTCACAGCTTGGCGACGGCCGTGTAAACGATATCGCCAATTACATCGTGCGGGGTCCGCTGTGGGATGCTTTCGACTCTGAGCGCCAGACCGTGCTGCTGATCGATGAAGTGGACAAGGCGGACATTGAATTTCCGAACGACCTGTTGCGCGAACTCGACCGGATGGAGTTCTATGTCTACGAAACGCAGCAATTGGTAAAGGCGCGGCACCGGCCGGTCATCATCATCACCAGCAACAATGAGAAGGAGCTGCCGGACGCTTTCCTGCGCCGCTGCTTCTTCCACTACATCCGGTTTCCCGACAAGCAAACAATGCAGCGCATCGTCGACGTGCATTTTCCGAATCTCAAAAAATCGCTGCTGCGCGAAGCACTGGAAGTATTTTTTGAAATACGCGATGTGCCGGGCCTGAAGAAAAAGCCGTCCACGTCAGAACTGCTCGACTGGTTGAAGTTGCTCATGGCCGAGGACATTCCTCCGGAAACCCTGCGCGGCAAGGATCAATCCAAGATAATTCCGCCGCTCGCCGGCGCGCTTCTAAAGAATGAGCAGGATGTCCACCTGTTCGAACGTCTTGTATTCATGACTCGCAGAGCGGGCGGCTAGCAGGCTTGCTGAATGCCTTTTTGCCAGGAGCTAACCGCGGTCACAAGCGCGGTGGATCGTCTGCACGCATGCATTCTCCTATCCGATTTCAAAACGGCAACGCTCGGTCTGAAGTCATGGTGACTTCCGGGTTGGCGCGGCGGTGTGTCGGGGTTCGGATTAGGGCAAAGTTTCTTTCCAAAAAAACGCAGGGGGTTGTTCGATGATCAGGTTATCCGCCACTGTGATTCTGCTGTGGATTTTCACCGTTTCAGGTTTTTCCGGCCTGATCTACGAGTCGATCTGGAGCCACTACCTCAAACTCTTTCTCGGGCACGCTGCCTATTCCCAGGTGCTGGTACTCGTGATTTTCATGGGTGGAATGGCGATCGGTTCCGCCCTTGCCGCACGTTTCTCGACGCGCTGGAAACGCGTGTTACTGGCCTATGCTCTGGTGGAGGGCATCACCGGCGCCATCGCGCTGGTATTCCATGGCGCATTCGACAGCGTCACGCAAGCCTCTTTTGCGCACGTTATTCCGCAATTGCATTCAGCTACTGCGGTGCACGCGTTCAAATGGAGTCTCGGCGCACTGATGATCCTGCCTCAATCCATTCTTCTGGGCATGACCTTCCCGCTCATGAGTGCCGGTTTCGTGCGTCTTGCGCCGGATGCGGCGGGGCGCAGCGTCGCCATGCTGTATTTTACGAACAGCCTTGGCGGCGCCGTCGGCGTCCTGGTGAGCGGCTTTGTGCTCATTCCAAATGTTGGCTTGCCCGGCGCCATCATGACAGCCGGACTGTTGAACATCCTGGTTGGCTTGGCGACTTGGTTGCTGGTTAAAAAGATTCCCGAGACCCGACAAGTCCCAGCCCCGGATGCCTTGCGGCCCGCTGTTGCTGGAAAGAAAGTTGTGGATTACCGGGTCCTGCTGTTCGCTTCCCTCATAACCGGCATGGCATCGTTCTGCTACGAGATAGGCTGGCTCAGAATGCTGAGTCCGGTGCTGGGCGCAAGCACGCATGCATTCGAACTGATGTTGTCATCTTTTATCCTGGGCCTGGCCTTGGGCGGGCTGTGGATCAGGCGACGCATCGAGCGGAGCGCTGATCCGGTTGCGTTGCTGGCCGGCATTCAGTTGGCAATGGGTCTGCTTGCGCTACTCACGATCGTCCTATACGGCAGCACGTTCGAATGGATGGGGGCGGTCATGAACACATTCGCGCGCACGCAGCAAGGCTACGTTGGCTTCAATTGGGCAAGCCATGCCATATCACTGGCGGTGATGTTGCCGGCGACTTTCTGCGCCGGCATGACGCTGCCGCTGATTACTTTTGCGGCATTGCGCGGTGGCGGCGGTGAGCGCGCGATCGGTTCGGTGTACGCGGCCAACACGGTCGGCGCGATTATTGGCGTTGCCATATCCGTGCATATGCTGATGCCCCTGTTCAACGCAAAAGGGGTCATTGTGGCGGGTGCTGCGCTCGATTTCGGTCTGGGGCTGCTGCTGTTGCGCAGAATCGCCGGCAATTTCCGAATCTCCCCGCTCGCCGTGGCGTCCTTTCTGGGTTCGATTGTATTTCTCTGGGTCGTGCTGGCGGTCGACGTTGATCCCCTGAAGGTCGTATCCAGCGTGTTTCGCCACGGCATCAGCCGTTCGGTGGACGATGAAGTGCTCTACATGCGCGATGGAAAAACGGCGACCGTCACTCTGTCACGCAACACGAGCGTCATTGCCCTTGCCACCAACGGCAAGGTCGATGCCAGCGTCAACATGGGAGACGGTCCCGCTACACAAGATGAGGAAACGCAGTCACTGTTGGCGGCCTTGCCGCTGACGCTGCAAGATTCAATCAAGCAGGTTGCAGTAATCGGCTTTGGTTCCGGCATGAGTTCGAACGTGCTGCTTGCAGACAGGCGCGTTGACCGCGTCGATACCATCGAAATCGAGGCGCGCATGATCGAGGCGGCCCGCCAGGGATTTTTCCCGCGCAACCGGCTTTCCTACGAGGATCCGCGCAGCAAGTTGTACGTCGAGGATGCCAAGACGTTTTTTTCACTGACTGGCCGCAAGTATGACCTTATTCTTTCGGAACCTTCCAATCCCTGGGTCAGCGGCGTTTCTTCGCTGTTCACGCACGAGTTTTACCGCCATGTGGCCGGCTACCTGAACGAAGGCGGCTTGCTTGCGCAATGGATGCAGCTCTATGAGATCGATGCAAATTCACTAGCTTCCGTGGTCAAGGCGTTGTCGCCATTGTTTTCCGATTATGTGATCTACATGGCAGACGATACCAATATCCTCATCGTGGCGCGGCGGGGTGGACTGGTTGGAGAGCCGGGAGCAGCACTGTTGTCGCAGCCGGAAATTGCCGAACAACTGGCGCGCGTGGGCGTGGATTCCATCGACGACATACGCGCCCGGTGGATCGGCAACAAAGCCCTGCTAGATGCCTATTTCAACCGCTCGGCTGCGCCGATGAATTCGGATTACTTCCCGTTCATGGATCATGAAGCGCCGAAAGCGCGCTTCATGAGATCGAATGCATTCGAGCTGGTACGCTTGAATGCCGCCGGACTGCCGATACCCGAAATGCTTGGCGGACAGGACCGCCAGCGCCAACCGTGGCGACAGTTGACGCCGCGCAATCCTGCTGATCGCAAGCTTGCCCAGCTGGTTATTCGCAGCATCATGGACGGAACCGATTCACCCGAGCTCGGACCCCAGCGCCAGGACGTGCTATTGACCCTGATGGGCGCGCACGATTGCGGTGGCACGCTTGGCCGTAAGTGGGAAACGGCGTGGACTAATGTCGGCCGTTATGCAATTCGTTACCTGGACCGCGAAACTACTCCCGCCTTTCTAAACAAACTGCTGCCCGCGCAGTGCCGTGCGAAGCTTTCGGTGAATGGCAAAATATGGCTGCCGTTACTGCAAGCCGTCGCTGCGCGCGATGCAGACGCCATGATCACGCACGCTGGACGGTTGCTTGAGCTGCCGAATGCAACTGCGTTGCCTGGCGACACGCTGTACGCAGCTGGCATCTCGATGTTGGGCATGCTGTCACGTGAGGAACCGGAGCGGGCGCTGGCCGTCAAAAAAAGACTCACCAGAGAGTTATTGCCAAACGTCCCCGTGCCGTTCGAAATTCTGTGGATGGAAGCGCTCGCGCAGCGCAGCCAAATGCGGTGAGTATTGAGGGATCGCTTTGCTGACTGATTTTTTCCTGAGACTGCGCACCGGTGGCATACCGGTTTCAGTGAAGGAATACCTTACCCTGATGGAGGCGCTGCAGAACAAGCTCAGCGCCGGCAGCCTGGATGAGTTTTATTACCTGGCGCGGGCTTGCCTGGTGAAGGACGAGTCGAACTACGACAAGTTTGATCGCGTATTCGGCGCGTATTTCAAGGGGCTTGTGACGCTGCCCGACAACGGGATTGTGGACCTCCCTGAAGAATGGCTGCGCAAGCAGGCCGAGCTGCTGCTGACTGAGGAAGAAAAGAAACTTGTCGAATCACTCGGCGGCTGGGAAAAATTGATGGAGACGCTGCGCAAACGTCTGGAGGAGCAGCGGGGCCGGCATCAGGGCGGATCCAAATGGATCGGCACTGGCGGCACTTCGCCCTTTGGCGCCTACGGCTACAACCCGGAAGGCGTGCGCATCGGCCAGGACGGCTCGCGCAACCGCAGTGCCGTCAAGGTCTGGGACAGGCGGGAATACCGCAATCTCGATGATTCGCTGGAGCTGGGCGTGCGCAACATCAAAGTCGCACTGAAGCGGCTGCGCAAATTCGCGCGTGAAGGCGCGGCCGAAGAGCTCGACCTGGATAGCACCATTCGCTCAACCGCGAAGAATGCCGGCTACCTCGACATCAAGATGGTGCCCGAGCGGCACAACGCGGTGAAGGTGCTGCTGTTCCTGGACGTGGGCGGGTCAATGGAAGGCTACGTCAAGGTCTGCGAAGAGCTGTTTTCAGCGGCGCGCGTGGAATTCAAGCACCTGGAATACTTCTACT
>DATMZQ010000191.1:0-2138 GCA_035573615.1 Burkholderiales bacterium
AGTCCAGATCGATCGCCCAAGGGCGGCTGGTACTGCTTCAATTTTCGTACTGCCGGGCGCGCTTCAAGCATGGCCGCACCTCAACTCTGTGGAGCGAGCATGAGCACGAAGCCCCTCGGCCCGTGCCAGAGCCAGAATAGACGGAGCAATCTTTCGCAAGCCCGTGCGTGAGATTTCCTGGACTGTCATCACCTTGACGAAGTCGAGCACGCTCAATCCCCCGCGGAAGCGTGCGATGCCTCCGGTCGGCAATACGTGATTTGGCCCGGATCCATAGTCCCCCGCGGCCTGCGCCGAATACCCTCCGAGAAAAATTGACCCGGCACTAACGATGCCAGGCAGCCTTTCGCGAGTGGTCGTCAGGTGTTCGGGTGCAATGCGGTTTGTCCACTCAATCGCCTGGGGTGAAGACGCGGCCAGGAGCACTGCGCCATGTTTTCGGAGAGACTGTTGGGCAATCGGATTTCCACGGGCCAACGCAACCACCGATCGCGAAACCGTGTCGGCGAATTTCCGCGATTTCGTGACCAGCAGTACGATGGCATCCGGATCGTGCTCCGCTTGTGCGACCAAATCCGACGCGATGAACGCGGGCTCGCCTTCGTCACAAAGAATCAAGCCCTCGGTCGGGCCTGCCAGAAAGTCGATGGCGCAATCAAAGGCCACAATTTTCTTGGCCGTGGTCACGAACAAATTCCCCGGCCCCACGATCTTGTTGACTCGGGGAACGCTTTTCGTCCCGTAAGCCAGCGCCGCAATCGCCTGCGCGCCGCCGATACGATAGAACTCACACACTCCCAACAGCGCTGCTGCCGCCAGAGTCGCCGGAGCAGGACGAGGCGAGACCACTCGAATATCTTTCACTCCCGCGACCTGCGCCGGAATCACCGTCATCAACAAAGTTGAAGGCAGAGGATAGCGTCCGCCAGGCACATAACATCCGATTGAGCTGAGCGGCCGGACCAATTGCCCCAACTTTCGTCCCTGCCTTACGTGTTCCCAGTTCGCAGGTTTTTGCCACTCGCAGAAAGTCCGAATATTTTCTGCTGCGGTTTCGAGCGCCACTCGCAACTCCGGCGATGAAGCCGTCAGCGCGGCTTGCATCTCGTGTTCCGAAACGCGCAATGGATCGCCAACGCCCAGACCATCCCACGTTTGCGCGTATCGCCGCAAAGCCCCGTCCCCGTCGCGGCGCACATTCTGCACGATGCGGCGGACGCGCGGCTCCAGGGCGTCGAGCTTCTGTCCGCGTCGCTCCAGTTTCCGCACATAATTTTCCGCAGCACGACGTTCGAGAATCCGCATCACATGACCACCTTGTTCAGCGGATATTCGACAATGCCTTCAGCGTTTGCGGCTTTCAGCCGGGGAATAATCTCCCAAGCCGCCGACTCTTCGATGATGGTGTTCACCGCGACCCAGGCGTCATCGCTCAGCGTGGCCACGGTTGGCTTCTGCAATGCCGGCAGAACGCCGAGCACCGCGGCCAGGTCCGACTTGCGGACGTTCAGCATCAGGCCGACACGGCCCTGGGCCTCCATCGCACCGCGCAGCATCACTGCCAGGTTTTCGAGCTTGCGGCGCTTGCCAGCATCTTTCCAAGCAGAAGTGTTGGCAATGACTTGGGTATTGGATTCGAGCAGGGTGTCAATAATGCGGAGATGGTTGGCTCGCAGCGAACTGCCAGTCTCGGTGACTTCTACGATGGCATCGGCCAGCGTCGGAGGCTTCACCTCGGTCGCTCCCCAGGAAAACTCAACGCGTACGCTGACAGCTTTCTTGTCAAAATAATTTCGCGTCACGTTCACAAGTTCAGTGGCGACAATGCAGCTTGTAAGATCTTCTGCGCGCTGGTACTCGGAAACCTCGGGCACAGCCAAAACCCAACGTACTTTGCCTCGACTCTGCTTGGCGTAGACCAGGTCGGCCACGGTCACAACCTCGAGCCCGCTCTCCATCACCCAGTCGAGCCCGGTGAGTCCCGCATCAAGCACGCCGTGCTCCACGTAGCGAGCCATTTCCTGGGCACGAATGAGCATGCACTCGACATCGGGATCAGCGGTGCTCGCGGAGTACGACCGGCCGTTGGTGTAGACGTTGAGTCCGGCACGCGCAAACAGCTGTAGCGTCGCCTCCTG
>DATMZQ010000192.1:0-2325 GCA_035573615.1 Burkholderiales bacterium
TCGCACCGTTTCGACGGTGTGCAGCGAAGCTTCGATGTCATCGATCGCGAGCACCAGAATTTCCGCCTTGTCGGCTTTGGCGGCACGGAGCATATCCAGGCGCGATGCATCGCCGTAGTATGCGCGGCTGCCAAAACGGCGCACGGTATCGATCTGCTCGGCGCTCTTGTCCAGTGCCGTGAAGGAAATTTTTTTCGCGCGCAACAGCCGTGCCACAATCTGGCCGACGCGCCCGAACCCGGCAATGATGATCTTGTTCTCGCCGGCATCGATCTCATCAAAATGTTCTTCGTGGCGTTTCTTCAGCCAGCGGGCGATGAACACGTCGTTTAGCACGAATGCAAGCGGGGTCAGTGCCATGGACAGCGTGACCACGATGACGAGTGAGCCCGTCAGCGTCGCACCGAGGATGCCGTTGTCGGCAGCGAGCCCGAACAGCACGAAAGCGAATTCACCGCCCTGGCAGAGCGCAACCGCCAGGCCGCGGGAAGAATCCCAGCTGTGGCCCGACATGCGTCCAAGTCCCAGCAGGATTGAGGCTTTGATGGTCATCAATGCCAGCGTGGCGCCGAAGATGGCAAGCGGGTGCGCCAGCACAAGGCTCAGGTTGGCCGACATGCCCACCGAGATGAAGAACAATCCGAGCAGCAATCCTTTGAACGGTTCAATGTCGGCTTCGAGTTCATGGCGGTATTCCGAGTCTGCGAGCAGCACGCCGGCGAGAAAAGCACCCAGCGACATGGAGAGTCCCACGGAGGTCATCAGCAGCGAGGTGCCGATGACGACCAGCAACGCGGCGGCTGTAAATATTTCCTGGATGCCGGCCGCTGCGATGGCATGCAGCACGGGGCGCAACAAATAACGCCCGCCGATGATCACGGCGAGAATGACACCAATGGCCTTCAATGCACCGAGCCACACGCTGCCGCCCACGGCGCTTGCGTCTCCTGTGCCAAGCAGGGGGATCAAAGCAAGCAGCGGAATAACCGCAAGATCCTGGAACAACAGGATGGCAAATGACGATCTTCCATGGCGTTGCGAAAGCTGGCCTTTTTCCGCAAGGATTTGCAATACGAATGCGGTGGACGACATCGCGAGGCCAAGACCGATGACCAGCGCGCTCGTCAACCCGAGTCCGAATGCAAACGCGATCAGTGCGAGCGCCGCGCCGGTGAAGAGTACCTGGGCAGAACCCAGCCCGAACACCGAACGGCGCAGCACCCACAGCCGCGACGGTTGAAGTTCCAGGCCGATAACGAACAGCAACAGCACGACGCCCAATTCCGCGAAGTGCAGCAGGTTGTCGCCTGCGCTCATGAACCGCAATCCGTACGGCCCGATCAGCACACCGGCCGAGAGGTAACCCAATACGGCGCCCAGTTTAAAACGGCGGAACAGCGGCACCGTGACAACCGCGGCGGCTAAAAATATGGCGGCTTCACTGAGCAGATTCACTTCGTCCTCCGATCCCGCGGCTCTCCTTTGACGGACGGAGAGGGAACTTGGTCATGCGTTGGAAATGGAGCAGAAAGTGTACTGCATTGCTTATGGCAAGGAGCAGACTGTGCCCGATGCCCCGTGATGAACTACTGGAAGCTCGCTCTCCACATTTTCTGCGACTTCAGGCTAACCGCATGGATACCCGTTTCGAGCATAGGATTAGCGCGCAGGTGCGCCTCGGCTTACCGTGCCGCGATGACGCGGATTTCAACTTTGTATGACGGTGTTGCGAGCCTGGATTCTACGCACGCGCGCGGCGGCGTATTGCCCTTCGGCACCCATTGGTCCCACACCGAATTCATTTGCGCAAAATCTTTGATATCCGCAAGCCAGATGGTGGTCGAGATTATTTTGGTCTTGTCTGTGCCAGCTTCCTTCAGGTACTGGTCGATCTTGTCCAGAATTTGACCTGTCTGGCCGGCGACATCGACATTGGTATCGTCTGCGACGATGCCCGCGGTATAGACCGTATCGCCGTGGATTGCGACCTGCGACAGACGTGCGCCTACGTGCAGCCGTTTGATGCTCATGCCATTCCTTCCTTGTCAAATGTTGAACCGCGCCGATTTCACGCCGGGCGAAGATACCACGATTTGCGCGAGCGGCCGACGATTGTCCTATGCAGCATCCACGGCCGGGCGGCTGGCGCGCATGGTTACCAATTCCTCCCCCACCGTCGGATGAATGGCGACCGTCTCATCGAAATCATGCTTGGTTGCGCCCATATGCAGTGCGACGGCGAAGCCTTGCATGATTTCATCCGCGCCCGGACCAATGATGTGGCAACCCACTATCTTTTCTGCTTCGCCCGTCACCAACAGCTTG
>DATMZQ010000193.1:0-2746 GCA_035573615.1 Burkholderiales bacterium
GTGCAACACCACGAGGTGCTTCACAATGGCGAGGCCGAGGCCCAGTCCGCCAAATGCACGGGTGGTGGTGGCGTCGGCTTGACGAAAACGCTCGAAAACATAGGGCAGAAACTCGGGTTTGATGCCGATCCCGGTATCCGCCACGCTGATCTCAATGTGCGAGTTCACCTGTTCGAGCAGTATCTGAACCTTGCCGCCCTTGGGGGTGAACTTGATTGCATTGGAGACCAGGTTCCAGATAACTTGCTGCAGCCGGCTCGAATCGCCAAATACGGCATCGGCGCGCCCATCGAACAGCTTTTCGATTCGAATCAGTTTCGCCTCTGCCGCCGGGCGGATGGTTTCGATGGCCGCTTCGATGACGGGGATCAGTTCCACCGGCTGTATGTCGAGCCGCATTTTTCCGGAAGTGATGCGGCTCATGTCGAGCAGATCTTCGATCAGCTGCGCCTGCAGGCGCGCGTTGCGCTCGATCGCATCCAATCCGCGCTGAAGGTCGGGCGTCGTCGCGCTTATTTTCAGGACCTGCGCCCAGCCCAGGATCGAATTCAGGGGCGTACGCAGTTCATGTGACAGCGTGGCAAGAAACTCATCCTTGAGTTCATTGGCGCGCTCTGAATCCGCGTGTGCTGCGCGTTCGCTTTCAAGCAGATTCTGCCGGTCCTCCGAAGCTTTCTGCGTCGCCTCGTAAAGGCGTGCGTTTTCGATGGCGACGGCCGCCTGCGCGGCAATGCCGAGGATGAGGCGCTCGGTCCTCTCGGTGAAAACGCCGGTTTCGGAATGCCCGAAACACAGCCCGCCGATGATTTCACCCGAATTCATGATCACCGGCACCCGCAGATAACTGCGCACGGGCACCCGTGCGTCCGGCATGCCGTGATACAGCTCAAGATTTCCGTAGCGCCGATCGGACAGAACATCGTCGCAACGGACCGACCCTTCACCGGTGAAAGCGGGACCGAACCGCGGCGTCGCACGGTGCTGCGCGATGGCTTCGAGCGGCGCACCGCAAACGGTCTGCAAGCTGCAAGGGTCGCCTTTTTCATTCGTCGTGTTGTAGAGGAATGCGCCGAATTGCGCCCCGCTCAATTGCGTGGCGGCATCGGTCACTGCCTGCAGCAGCGCCTGCAAATCGAGCTTGGTGGTCAGCACCGTCCCGGTCTGGTTCAGCAGCTCCAGCATTCGCGTTTCATCCTGGAGTTTTTCTTCTGCCTGCTTGCGCGCTGTCGCATCCATGCAGATGCCGGCCATGCGCTCGGGATTGCCATGTGCATCCAGAAACAGTTTTCCGCGCGCCTCAATCCATGTCATGTTGCCGTCGGGCTTGATGATGCGATATTCAATGCGATAGTCCGATCCGTTTTGCGCGCTGCCCTGAATGTTTGCCAGCACCCTGGTGAGATCGTCCGGATGGATATCGCGCTTGTAGTCCTCAAAGGTCCCGCCGAATGTGCCGGGCACCAATCCATGGATTTTTTCGAGCGCCGGTGACCAATGCACCTCCCCGGAGGAAAGCACCCATTCCCAATGGCCCATCTGCCCGGCTTCGATTGCCATCTGCAGGCGCGTCTGCGTAATTCGCAACGCCTCTTCGGCGCACTTGCGATCCGTGATGTCCTGAAAGACGCCAATCATTCCCGTGATCGAGCCGTCCGGCCCGTATGTGCCCAGGCCCCTGGCTGCAACCCAGCGCAGGCCGCGCACCGGATGCCGGACCCGGTATTCCGCGCTGTAGACCGTGTGTTCGACCAGCGCGCGATCGATCATCTGTCGGGCGCGATCGGCGTCATCTTCATGAAGCGATTCGCGTATGCGTGCGCGACTGACTGGCTTGCCCGGAGGCAGCCCGAATATTTCCGCAGCGCGCGGGCCGAACGTGACCAGGTCTGCGCTGGCGTCCCAACTCCAGTCACCAAGCTGACCAGCCGCCAGCGCCAATTGCAGGCGACTGGCTGCTTCGCGCAACTGTTCCTGTGCCTGTGCGCTTACCTCCTCGGTACGCTGCCGGGCAATGAAAATGCTTCTGGCGTTCTGCAGCGCCACTGAACGCAACAGCTCTTCTTCGTTGCTGTCTTGCATCACCCTGCTCCCAACTTTTGCGCGGCCAGTGCGGTACCCAGCACGCGTGCCCTGATTTTGGCGAACGCCGTATCGCGCGTCGTCGATGTGTCATCGCTGAACGGCGAATATCCGCAGTCGTCGGTAGTGCCGAGTCTGTCCAGCGGAATGTACTGTGCCGCCTGCAGCGCCCGATCGCGAATTTCTTCCGGGGTTTCCACACGCGGATCGATCGGTGCAACCACGCCGATAAAGACATGCTGATCGGGCTTCCGGTATTCGCGGACTATTTTGAGCACGCGCTCGCGGTTGCGTTCGCCCGCAAGCGCTACGTAGAAATTGCCGACTTTGAGTTCAAACAGACTCGGCAGCAGTTCGGCGTAGTCGACGTCCGCGCTATGGGTTGAATCACGGTCTGCGCCCGGGCAGGTGTGCACGCCGAGCCGCTGGCGATCGTCGATTGAAAAACGCGACAGTGCCATGTTGTTCAGATCAATGAAGCTGGACAGCAATTGCCCGGAAGGATCAACTTTCATGGCCAGGCGCCCTTCCGTGAAGTCGATCTGCACCTTATGCGCGCCCTTCTTCAAACAACGGCGTATCTCGGTTTCGTGTTCGAGCAGCAGGTCCTGGATGAACTGGTCGCGAGAATATCCCGGAATACCATCCGCCGGGTACATGAGGCTCA
>DATMZQ010000194.1:0-5585 GCA_035573615.1 Burkholderiales bacterium
AATGAACCCGACTGGCGCCAGGTTGGTTTGCCTTTCAACCAGTCGATCAATGCATCACCTTTTACCTGTGGGCGATCGAAGGGCCATGACGGAAATTCTTGTTTCAGGCACGTTTTGCTCTAGAAATAGTGCGCAATTCGAATTTCGGCTTGAACATACCGCTGGCGGGAGGGTACCATGGGTCCATATTCCAACTATTTGAACGGGCAGGAGGATATTGATCCATGCCGCGTCGCAATGAGTATGATGTAACAGACAGGATCAATACGACCGATCCTGCCTCGGTCAATGGGGAGGTCAATCGCATCTTCCTCGAGTTGTATCCAAATGCGTCGACGCATCTCCTGAACCGTGTTTTTCGTGACTTGGCACGTCTGCTCGCGGGAGACTATCCCGGCTATCACGCCTGCGACACCAGCTACCACAACCTGCAGCATTCTCTCGACGTCACGCTCGCAATGGCGCGACTCATGGACGGTTACGAACGTACCCGGGAACGCCGCGCGGAACTCGGTGCGCGCCTGTTCCGTTTCGGCATAGTCACCGCGCTATTTCATGACATAGGGTATCTGCGCAAGGTAAACGATACCCGGCACAAGAACGGCGCGGAATATACGCTGAAGCACGTTTCCCGCGGTGCGAAGTTCCTGGAGGATTACATGAACCGCATCGGCATGGCCGAACTGGCACCGATCGCATCGCGAATCATCCATTTCACGGGTTACGAGAAGCCAATCGAGAAAATAGATGTGCCAAATATCTCATTCCGGCTGATTGGCAGCATGCTTGGCACGGCCGATATCATTGCGCAGATGGCTGATCGCTGTTATCTCGAGAAGTGCCGTGACCGCCTGTACCCGGAGTTTGTCGAAGGTGGACTGGCTGCGCGCAATGATGCCGATCACCGTACCAGCGTAATGTTCCGGTCCGTGGAAGACCTGATGCTTTCGACGCCGCGTTTTTACAAAAGCGCGCGGGCGCGCCTGAATGAGCAGCTGGGCGGCGCGCATGGCTATGCCGGCAAGCATTTCGGCGGTCAAAATCTTTACCTCGATGAGATCGACAAGAATATGCAATACGCTTCCTCCGTGGCGGATCGGCGCGACCTGTCCCTGTTCCGCCGCGAGCCGCCAAAACTCAGCGAAGAGACATTGGCCATCGTTTAGCGCTGCTGCTGTACACTCAGCATGATTTTCCCCACATGCTCGCTCGATTCCATGAGCGCATGCGCGGCTGCAGCCTGTTCCAGTCCGAAAGTCCGATAGATCACCGGTCGAATTTTTCCCGCCTCGATTTGCGGCCATACCTTTTGGCGCAACGCCTGCGCGATGCTGGCCTTAACCTCCACCGGGCGCGGGCGTAACGTCGATCCCGTTATAGTCAGACGGCGGCGCAGTATGTCGGTCATGTCGAGCGTGGTTTTGGTGCCGCCGAGGAAAGCGATCAAAGACAGCCGGCCATCCTCGGCGAGACAAGTCAATTCGCGCGGTACGTAATCGCCGCCGACCATGTCGAGGATTACATCTACGCCGCGACCCCCAGTGAGCTGTTTGATAACTGCCACGAAATCCTCGGTGCGATAGTTGATTGCACGCGTTGCACCGAGCTTTTCACATTCCGCGCATTTGTCCGCCGTTCCCGCAGTCACGAAAACCTGGTGTCCGAACGCGCGTCCCATCTGGATTGCCGTGACGCCGATCCCGCTCGAGCCTCCTTGCACCAGCAGCGTTTCCTGATTTTTCAGTGCAGCGCGCTGGAACACGTTGACCCACACTGTGAAAAACGTCTCCGGCAGGCTTGCGGCCTGCTCGAGAGTCAGTCCCGCCGGCACGGGAAGGCATTGCACGGCCGGCGCGGTGACATACTCCGCATAGCCGCCGCCGGTGACCAGCGCACAGACCTCATCGCCGATTTTCCAGTCCTTCACGTTTTGACCGAGCGCTACGACCTTGCCCGCCACTTCCAACCCAGGTATGTCCGACGCGCCGGGCGGCGGCGGGTAGCCGCCTTTGCGTTGCAGCACATCCGGACGGTTCACTCCGGCAGCTCGAACTTCAATCAACACGTCATCGACAGCCGGTGACGGCACGGGACGGCGTCCTGGACGCAATACTTCCGGGCCACCAGGAGTCGAAATCTCGATGGCGCGCATATGGGTTGGCAAAGGTTTGGACATGACGAGCCTCTTCGTTGGAGCTCTGTTTATATCATTTTGCGCGCCATGCCTTGCAGAGTTTGCGACTTGCCCGGGCTTGCGGCATCATTCCGCGCTCTTCAAGAATAATGACGTGGGGGGATGTCATGGAATATCGCAAGCTCGGCAACAGCGGACTGAAAGTTTCGCCCCTATGCCTGGGCGCCATGATGTTCGGGGATCGCACGGATGAGAAAGAAGCGGGCCGCATCATCGGTTCGGCTTTCGATGCCGGCGTGAATTTTCTGGATACCGCAGACCAGTACGCGAAAGGCGAGTCCGAGCGCATCACTGGCAGATTGATCGCATCGAACCGGGACCATTGGGTGCTCGCTACGAAAATGGGTAACCCGATGGGCACGGGACCGAATCAGATCGGCCTCGGACGCAAGTGGATGATGCAGGCCATCGATGGCAGCCTGAAGCGCCTCGGTACAGACTTCGTGGATATCTATTATCTGCATCGCGATTTCGATGATGCTTCCCTGGAGGAAGCAGTCGTCGGCATGGGAGACATCATTCATGCGGGCAAGGTCCGCTACTTCGGATTGTCAAACTTCCGCGGCTGGCGCATCGCCGAAATCGTCCGGCTGTGCCGCGCACTCAATGTGCCGCAGCCAATCGTATGCCAGCCTTATTACAACGCCATGAACCGGCAGCCGGAAGTCGAAATCCTGCCGGCCTGCCGCTACTACGGGATCGGCGTCGTGCCGTACAGCCCGCTTGCGCGCGGGGTGCTGACTGGCAAATACAAACCGAACGAGGCACCGCCAGAAGGAACGCGCGCGGGACGCGCTGACAAGCGCATGATGGAAACCGAATTCCGCAAAGAGTCTTTGGCGATCGCGCAAAAAATAAGAGCTTTTGCCGAAAAGAAAGGCATGAGCGCTGGACACTTTGCAGTCAATTGGGTGCTGAACAATGCGATTGTCACCAGCGTTATTGCTGGACCACGCACCCTGGAGCAATGGCAGGATTATCTCAAGGCGCTGGAATTCAAGTTCGAACCGAAAGGAGAAGCGTTGGTTGATTCACTAGTGTCCATCGGGCATCCCTCGACGCCCGGGTACAACGATCCACAATATCCATTGACCGGCCGCGTGCCGGTCATTCACTGAGCCAACCATGGAAACTTCTGCGGTTGCTCTGGTCACGGGCGGTTCGCGCGGCATCGGCCGCGCCATCGTCGAGTTGTTGGCCGCGCGCGGTTATCGTGTGATGTTTACCTATGCGAGCCGCGCAGCCGACGCAGCCACGGTGGAGGCTGCAATTCACAAGACCGGCGCACAAGCGAGCAGCATGCGCGCCGATGTCGCGGAGGTTCAATCTGCAAAGAACGTCGTGCAATCTACGCTGGCGAAGTTCGGCCGAATCGACGTGCTGGTCAACAACGCCGGAACGCACTTGCCCGATGTCGCCATCGCCGATACGTCGGCCGAAGAATGGGATCGCGTGTTGCAGACCAACCTTTACGGCCCGTTTCACATGGTGCAGGCCGTGCTTCCGCACATGCGTGCGCGCAAGAGCGGCAATATCGTCAACCTTTCGTCCAACATCACCAATCGTTTCCCGGCGCGCAATGCGGCCTATACCGTGTCAAAAGTGGGACTGGAGGCGTTCACGCGCATCCTCTCAAAGGAAGAAGGCCGCAACGGCATCCGCGTCAATGCGGTGGGCCCAGGACCGATCCGCACTGACATGCTGGAAGAAACCATGGTCAAGATTGGCCCCGAGCGCGCCGACGCCTTCATAAAATCGGTGCCGCTCGGGCGCAAAGGCGAGCCCAGAGAAATCGCGGAGGCCGTAGCGTTCCTGGTTTCTGATGCGGCTAGCTATATGACCGGACAGATCGTCTTCGTCAACGGCGGTGGCCCGGGCGGCTAGCTTGCTACGCTGCCGCGCTGTGACCCGTTCAGGTCAACAGTTTTTGCAGGACCAGGCGCATGCCAGAGGGCACGGCGATTGGATTACGCGAGGCTCGATCCACGTACACGTGCACGAAGTAACCCTGCGCAGAGGCTTCGTTTTCGTCATTCCTGAATAAGCCGATTTCATAGCGCACGCTGCTGTTGCCTAGCTTTGCGACGCGTAGTCCAGCATGGACCACGTCCGGAAAGCTTAGCGGCGCAAAGTACTCGCATTGTGTCTCCACCACCAGGCCGATCACCGTGCTGGTCGGCACATCGAGAACACGCTGCTCAATCAGATATTGGTTCACCACCGTGTCGAAATAGCTGTAATAGACGACGTTGTTTACGTGGCCATAGACGTCGTTGTCGGCCCAGCGCGTGGGAATCGCCTGGAAATGGCGGTAGGTATGACGCAATTCCGGTTTAGGTCGATTCATAGGTTTACCGTTATCAGTGGGTGCCGGCCTGGTCGGAAGTGTCACTCACCCGGCGCATGTGTTTCCAGTTCACAGCAAGCAATCCGGCCGCAACGACTACGACCATGCCGACCAATGTCATCGGTTCCGGGAAATCGCCGAATGCCAGATAAGCCAGAAGCGTGGACCAGATCAGTTGCGAATAGACGAAAGGCGCCAGTGTAGATGGCGAAGTGTGCTCCATGGCGCGAATCAGCAACAAATGTCCCAGGCCGCCCAGCAGACCGATGCATACAACAAACACGGCCTGGACCAGGGTCGGGGTAACCCAATGCAGGGGCACCGCAACGCTGGTGATAACCGCGCCGACCACCGCGGTATAGAACAGCGTTGTATAAGGATGTTCGCGGCCCGAGAGTTTGCGCGTGACAATCTGGTACACGCTGAACAAGACAGCGGTCGCCAGCGGAAACACCGCAGCCAGGGAAACCACGCCGCCACCCGGGCGCATGATGATCAGCACGCCGGTGAATCCCAGCAAGACGGCGAACCATTGTCGCTGGCTAACCTTGTCGCCGAGCATCGGGCCGGACAACAGGGCAGTCAGTGCCGGGCCTACAAAGCTGATGGCAGCCGCCTCCGCGAGGGGCAGATAGCGCAACGCGAAATAGAAAAAAATGGAGCTTGCCAACAGCAGCACGCCGCGCAGCATTTGCAGCCAAAGATGCGATGTCCGCAGCAGTTTCATCCCCATGCGCGGACCCAGCAGCACGGCCATCACCACGATGTGGACCATGTAGCGCGCCCACATCAGCGCGGACATCGGATACGACTTCAGCATATGCTTGGCAAGCGTATCCATCGCCGAGAACATGAATACCGCGGCCATGATTAGAGCGATGCCGCGCAGTGTGCGGCGGTGGTGCTGCGCTTCCGTGGTCGTCATTGCCGGAAACGCGGACAGGGGGAGCGCCGTCTCCGTCGCGAAGCGGGTGATGAGAGTAATAGTCCTATTTTTTCGTCATTCAACATTGTTACGACATTCAAGTATGCACGTGCTTGCTG
>DATMZQ010000195.1:0-4904 GCA_035573615.1 Burkholderiales bacterium
GCCAATATGGCATTGTCCTCGTTCGCTGGTGTGTCAGCGACTTTGCCTGAGCGCCTCGCTTAACAGTGCCAATGCCTTCCCACGATGACTTATGAGATTCTTTCGCGCAGGCTCCAGTTCCGCTCCTGTTTTCCCGGATGCGGTATCCAGGAACAAAGGATCGTAGCCGAACCCGCAGGCACCCCGCGGTGCGAATAGTATCTCGCCTTGCCATACCCCCTGGGCGATCAGCGGCTCAGGGTCCCGAGCATGACGCATTACTACGATGACGCAGTAATAATGCGCCCTTCTATTCTGCTCAACACCCAATACTTCGAGCAGTTTTTGGTTGTTGCGTTCGTCAGACCGGGTGTCACCGGCAAAGCGCGCGGAATGCACACCCGGCGCGCCGGCCAAGGCATCGACACAGAGACCCGAATCATCCGCTAATGCGGGCAGCCCCGTAAGGGCTGCAACGTGCCGGGCCTTGGTGAGTGCGTTTTCGATGAATGTGTCATACGGTTCTTCCGCCTCCGCTACTCCAAACGCCGTCTGCGGGACCGTTTCAATATCCAGTGGCGCAAGAATCTGGCGTATTTCCCGAAGCTTACCGGCGTTGCTAGATGCGATGACCAATTTATTCAACATCTCCGCACGTAACTTCATTTCTAGCCGATTTTCAGGGCGGCTTTTTGCGCATCCACCAGTTGCCCGATACCGCGCTCAGCCAATGCGAGCATTTCATCGAGTTGCTGGCGCGAGAACGGAGCGCCTTCGGCAGTGCCCTGCACTTCTACAATGCCACCGCTGCCGGTCATGACAACATTCATGTCAGTGTCGCTCTTGGAGTCCTCGGCATAATCAAGGTCAAGCAACGCTACGCCTTGGAAAATGCCGACGGAAATCGCGGCAACGAAGTCGCGCAATGGCCAATTCGGGATGGCGTGATTGTTCTTCAGGACAGTTACGGCATCATGCAAGGCGACATATGCCCCGGTTATGCTTGCAGTCCGCGTGCCTCCGTCTGCCTGGATGACATCGCAGTCAATCTGGATGGTCCGCTCGCCGATGTTCGCCAGATTAATTACCGCGCGCAGGCTGCGGCCGATCAGGCGCTGTATTTCCTGCGTGCGGCCTGTTTGCTTGCCACGCGCGGCTTCGCGATCGGACCGCGTATTCGTGGAGCGTGGAAGCATCCCGTACTCCGCCGTCAGCCACCCCTGTCCCCGGCCTTTTAAAAAGGGCGGTACCTTGTCGTCGATGCTGGCCGTACAGATGACCCGCGTGTCGCCGCATTCAATCAGCACCGAGCCTTCTGCATGGCGCGTATAGCCGCGAGTGATGGAAAGTTTTCTTAATTGGTCGGAGGCTCGTCCACTCGGGCGCATGGCTGGCTCTTTCATATCGCTGTTGTCATTGGAATGGACAATGGCCGCCCAAGGGGCACGACGGCCATGCGTTTCAGAAAACGCTATGATTTGTGTGCTATCTTTTCGGCTCGCCAATTTTGGTGAAGTCTCTTGCCCTTGTAAAGCATCCGGACCGCCAAATGATTTTCAGCATGACAGGGTATGCAGTTGCGGCGGTCGAACTTCCGTTTGGCGCGCTGAATCTCGAACTGCGTTCGGTAAACCACCGATATCTTGATATTCAGTTTCGCATTCCAGATGAATTGCGGCCGCTCGAATCAGGGCTGCGTGAGCGGGCGACCGCGCGCATCGGCCGCGGCAAGGTTGAAGTACGAATTGCAATCAGCAAGTCTGCTGCCTCGCAATCCAATCTGCAGCTCGACGAGCGCTTGCTGGCGCAGCTTGTGCAGCTTGATGGGCGTGTGCGATCGACGCTGCCCGGGGCGTTATCGCTTTCGGTAGCCGATGTGCTGCGCTGGCCCGGCATGCTCGGCAACGACAATCTCGTGCCGGACGAATTACACGAAGTGTGCGCGCGCCTGCTTGAGCGCGCACTCGACGACCTGACGGCTTCCCGGTCACGCGAAGGGGAAAAACTCAAACAGCTCCTGCTGGAACGCATCACTTCAATGGAATCATTGGTGGCCCGCCTGATGCCCCGCATGCCGCAGCTGGTAGTGAGCTACCGGGAAAAACTGGCTGCCCGGCTCAAAGAGGCGATGGTGAACCTGGACGACGAACGTCTCAAGCAGGAATTGGTGCTTTTCGCCTCAAAGATAGACGTGGATGAAGAATTGTCGCGACTAAGCGCGCATTTTGGAGAAATCCGCCGCATTCTCGATAAAGGCGGGGCCGCGGGCAAGCGGCTCGATTTTTTGATGCAGGAACTTAATCGTGAAGCCAACACGTTGGGTTCAAAATCAGTCGACATGGAATTCACCCAAACGTCCATGGAACTCAAAGTGCTGATCGAGCAAATGCGCGAGCAGATTCAAAACATCGAGTGAAAGGAAATATCTTCATTGTTTGCGCGCCTTCCGGAGCCGGCAAAACCTCGCTGGTCGCCGAATTGCTTCGCCGGGAACACAACGTGCGGCTTTCAGTCTCGCATACTACCCGCTTGCCTCGCCCGGGTGAGCAAGACGGTCGCGATTATCATTTTGTGTCGAGGCCCGTGTTCGACTCGATGGTCGCCAAAGGCGCGTTTCTGGAAAGCGCCGAAGTGCATGGCAACCTGTACGGGACCTCTCACAGCTGGATCATCGCGCAGCGGGATCGCGACGTCGATATCGTATTGGAAATAGACTGGCAGGGCGCACAGCAGGTGCGCAAGCTGCTGCCGGAGGCCGTCGGTATCTTCATCCTTCCACCTTCACCGGACACGTTACGCCGGCGTTTGATAGACCGCGGGCAGGACGCTGACGGCGTCATAGAGCGCAGAGTGCAGGCTGCGCGTGGTGAGATCTCGCATTTGGCCGAATTCGACTATGTTATTAT
Source organism: Burkholderiales bacterium (assembly GCA_035573615.1). Classification (GTDB taxonomy): domain Bacteria; phylum Pseudomonadota; class Gammaproteobacteria; order Burkholderiales; family JACQAP01; genus JACQAP01. Next base: position 2,886 of record DATMZQ010000195.1, read on the forward strand.
TAACAACAATTTCGACGATGCCGTCGAAGATCTGGTGAGTATCGTGCGCGCGACCCGTTTGCGGACCGCCGCTCAAGTTTCCCGCCACAGCAATTTAATCAATAGCCTGAAATGAGCCGCATATGGCGCGCATAACCGTAGAAGACTGTCTCAAACACATCACGAACCGATTCGAGCTCACGCTGGCCGCAACATACCGCGCACGCCAACTCGCGACCGGCGCTTCTCCGCTGGTCGACACCAACAAGGACAAGCCGACGGTCATCGCCCTGCGGGAGATTGCCTCGGAAAAAGTTGGAGCGGAAATTCTCAAGACCAAAGTCTGACGATACGGCCGTTACGACACGCCAGGAGGTTCAGCCCACACAACCCGATCTGCCGGTGAATGCGCTAGTTTCGCTGGCTGCGGCTGAAGCCCCCATGTCCGAAGCCGAGCTTCTGTTCAGGAATGCAGCCGGCTATCTCAAGCCGGAGGATATCGTTCAGCTTGAGGACGCTTACCAGTTCAGCGAAACCGCCCACGAAGGGCAGTTCCGTAAATCAGGCGATCCGTATATCTCCCACCCGATCGCTGTAGCACAAATCCTGGCGAAGTGGCATCTGGATGCGCAAGCCCTGACTGCTGCGCTGCTGCATGATGTGATGGAGGACACCGCCGTCACCAAGGCCGAGATCAGCGAAAAATTCGGCAAGCACGTTGCCGACCTGGTCGATGGTGTCTCGAAGCTCGATCGCATCGAATTCCAGACGCAGGAAGAGGCGCAAGCGGAAAACTTCCGCAAGATGTTGCTCGCCATGGCGCGCGATGTCCGGGTAATCCTGATCAAGCTCGCAGACCGCCTGCACAACATGCGCACGCTAACCGTCATGGTGCCGAAGAAACGCGCGCGCATTGCACGTGAAACGCTGGAGATCTACGCGCCCATCGCGCACCGGCTGGGACTGAATGAGCTTTATCAGGAATTGCAGGAACTCGCTTTCCGCCATCTATACCCGAATCGCTTCAACGTGCTGTCCAAGGCGCTGCTGCGCGCGCGCGGCAATCGGCGGGAGGTTGTGGACAAGATACTGGAGGCCATCAAGCAGAGGCTTGCGGACAGTCATCTGGAAGCTACGGTCACCGGCCGCGAGAAAAATCTGTACAGCATCTATAACAAGATGCATGAAAAGAACCTGTCATTCGCCGAAGTCTTCGATATCTACGGATTTCGCGTGCTGGTGAAAGACACGGCAGCGTGTTATCTCGCATTGGGCGCACTGCATCACTTGTACAAGCCCATTCCGGGAAAATTCAAAGACTACATCGCCATACCGAAAGCCAATGGCTATCAGTCTTTGCATACCACCCTGTTCGGGCCATTCGGCACGCCGATCGAAGTGCAGATTCGCACGATCGTCATGCATAAGATCGCCGAAGCGGGCGTGGCTTCGCACTGGCTGTACAAGGAAAGTGACGTCCAGATCAACGAACTGCACATGAAGACGCACCAGTGGCTGCAGAGCCTGTTGGAATTGCAGTCCGAGTCGGGTGACTCCATCGAATTCCTGGAACATCTGAAAGTCGATCTGTTCCCGGACGAGGTTTACGTCTTTACGCCGAAAGGCAAGATACTTTCGCTCCCGCACGGCTCCACGTGTGTCGATTTTGCCTACGCGGTGCACACCGACATTGGCAATCGCTGCGTGGCGGCCAAAGTGAATCATGAACTCGTGCCCTTACGCTCTGAGCTGCGCAACGGTGATCGCGTTGAAATCATCACCGCCGCGCACGCCAAGCCGAATCCGGCCTGGTTGAGTTACGTGGTCAGCGGAAAGGCGCGCTCGCATATCCGGCACTTCCTCAAGACCATGCAGTATGAGGAATCTTCACAACTGGGCGAGCGCCTGCTTAATCAGGCTTTGAGTGCGCTGAAAGCCCAGCCCGAGCATGTCGGCGAATCGCAATGGGAAAAGCTGCTCAAGGAGAACAGCGCGAAGTCGCGGCAACAAGTGCTGGCTGATATCGGTCTGGGCAAGCAA
>DATMZQ010000196.1:0-3546 GCA_035573615.1 Burkholderiales bacterium
TTACCCACGGCGGTCGGCGTTCGACCGGACTGGAGGCAATTGAATGGGGAAGGCGAATGCAAAAAGCGGGTGCCGGCGAAATCTTGCTTACGAGTATGGACCGTGATGGGACTAAGGCCGGTTTCGACCTCGAACTAACACGTGCATTTTCGGAGGCCCTGGAGGTACCAATCATTGCAAGTGGAGGCGTCGGTAGTCTGCAGCATCTCGTTGATGGCATCGTACTGGGCAAGGCCGATGCCGTTCTGGCGGCCAGCGTGTTTCATTATGGTGAATTAACCGTACACCAGGCGAAACAATTCTTGTCTCAAAATAACATCGAGGTTCGCTTGTGAGCGACGGCTGGCTGAACGAAGTGATATTTGACGCAAATGGACTGATCCCGGCCATTGCGCAGGACAAGAGTACCGGAGCATTGCTGATGCTCGCATGGATGAACCGCGAAGCACTTTCAGAAACAGTGCGATCCGGGCGGGCAGTATACTGGTCCCGTTCGCGAAAACGCCTGTGGCGCAAAGGCGAAGAATCGGGTCACATACAACTCGTCAAGCAGGTTCGAATAGATTGCGACGCAGATGTGATAGTGCTGGAAGTGGAACAAGTTGGAGGCATTGCCTGCCATACCGGGCATGAACGCTGTTTTTTTCGCAAGCTCGAAAACGGACAATGGGTTGAAACTGAGCCTTCTCTGAAAGATCCGGGGCGGATTTACGATTCCAAGCCATGATAAATGCCGATATTCTGCGCCGCCTTGGCGAAACGATTGCGTCACGCAAGGATACCGATCCAGCCCGCTCCTACGTGGCTGGCCTGTTCTCGAAAGGCGAGGACGCCATTCTCAAGAAAATCGGAGAAGAAGCTGCCGAGGTCCTGCTTGCCGCCAAGGACGGTGATAAACTTCATATCGTTCGTGAAACGGCCGACCTTTGGTTCCATTGTTTGGTGATGCTGGCATGGCACAATCTCGGCCCGGATGACGTCCTTGCCGAGCTTGAGCGACGCGAAGGCATCTCAGGCCTGGACGAAAAAACGGCTCGGCTGAGATTATGATGACCTGTTGTGGAAACTGACTGCTGTCACGATCGCCAATGACAACGACAGTCGATAACTGTGTCTTCTGCAAGATTATCCGGGGCCAGATTCCGAGCCGCAAAGTCTATGAAGACGACGATGTACTCGCCTTCCACGACATCAATCCGGTCGCGCAAGTCCACTTCATGCTGATTCCAAAAGAGCATGTGGAATCGCTTGAGAAGGTGCAGGACCGTCACCAGTTGGTATTGGGCAAAATGCTGATGTTGGCGAGCAAATTAGCACACGAGCAAGGTTCACCGGACGGGTTCAGGACCGTTATCAACACCGGCCGTATAGGCCGGCAAGATGTATATCACGTGCATATGCATGTGCTTGGCGGAAACAATCCACTGCCGGGGATGATCCAACGCTCAACATGAATATCTTGATTTAGGAGTACTAGAGATGGGTTCATTCAGTATATGGCACTGGCTTATCGTTTTAGTCGTAGTGCTTTTGATTTTCGGAACCAAAAAATTGCGCAACATGGGTTCTGATCTGGGCGGAGCCGTGAAAGGTTTCAAGGAAGGCATGAAGACCGCCGATGACGACAAGCCAGCCGCAAGGCTGGACGGCGCCAATACCGGACAGACGTTCGAAGGCGAAGTAAGGGACAAGACTAAAACCTGAGATTGCGTTCTCTCGCCGTCTGCATTTATGTTCGATATTGGCGCATCGGAGATCTTTGTCATCGGGGTAGTCGCGCTCATCGTCATCGGCCCCGAAAGGCTGCCGCGCGTTGCGAAGACGCTGGGACACCTGTTTGGCCGGCTTCAGCGCTATGTCGCCGAAGTGAAGTCGGACATCAGCCGGGAAATAGAGCTGGACGAACTGCGCAACCTTAAGAACACGATGCAGGATGCTGCCCGGTCCATCGAGCAGTCGGTCGCGTCGCAGGTAAATTACATTGATAACGAGGTCAAGCAGGCCGGTGTTGAAGTGCAGAAACAAGTTGATTCGGTGCAGAAGCAAGCTGAGTCGCTGGTTGAGCCGGTGGCGGGGATTCAGTTAATCCCTCCTGCAACACCGGCGCCCGAAGCAACCGGTGCCGTGGATCCACCACAGCCGGTCGACGGCGCGCCGGAGCTTCATTCAAATCCCGGAGAGAAATCCAAGCAGGAAAAGCCGGGCTGATTTAGGTAAAGCCATCTACCCTAGTTTTTGACACGCACAAATCCCAGATGGCCGAGCCAGATTCATTCATGTCGCATCTAATCGAGTTACGCGATCGATTATTGCGTTGCGTAGTTGCATTGCTCCTGGTGTTCATGTGTTTGTTTCCGTGGGCGCGAGACTTGTACGCGTTGCTGGCGCAGCCGATGATTGCCTCAATGCCCGCAGGCGGTCAGCTGATTGCCACTGAGGTGACGGCGCCATTTTTTGTGCCGATGAAGGTCACAATGATGGCAGCGTTTGTAATTGCACTACCTTACCTGCTATACCAGATTTGGGCCTTTGTGGCGCCTGGATTGTATGCGCATGAACGAAAACTCGTGGCGCCGTTGATTATCACCAGCACGCTGCTGTTTATTTGCGGTATGGCCTTCGCATATTATTTGGTGTTTCCCGTGGTGTTTCATTTTATGGTTTCCGTTGCACCGACGGGAGTTGCAGTAATGACAGACATTGGCAAGTACCTGGATTTCGTACTTACGCTATTCCTTGCGTTTGGCGTGACATTTGAAGTACCGGTCGCCGTTGTGATTCTGGTCCGGATGGGTGTAGTAAGCGTGGCCAAGCTGAAGGACATTCGGCCTTACATGATCGTCGGTGCCTTCGTCCTTGGTGCGGTATTCACGCCGCCCGACGTGGTATCCCAGGTCATGCTTGCAGTACCCCTATGGCTGCTGTATGAGGTCGGAATCTACGTATCCCAGTGGGTTACCAAGCCGAGTACCGAGGAGTCCGAAACCAGCTCAACGAGTTAATCGAAGAAGGCTTTGCAGAGGCCGTTATTCGAGTTCGTTACGTCTCGCCGGGCGCGGACGTTTTCCAACGTTCACCTTGACCGACATCTCACTGCGATTTCGCAAAATCTTCAACGTAGCTGCCTTTCCCGGCTCCAGAGCAGCCACCAGATTCAGCATGCTGGTCGAATCAAGAACATCTCTGGATTCTACCGCCAGCAGAATATCGCCAGGTTTGATTCCTGCGCGATCAGCGGGTCCACCACGCAGCACGCCGGCAATCAATGTTCCGTGCGCATTGGACAATTTGAACGATTCTGCGAGTTCCGCAGAGATATCCTGAACCTCAACTCCGATCCAGCCGCGCGTAACTGCCCCGGTCCGCACAATTTGTTCCATCACCTGTTTCGCCAAATTTGCAGGGATCGCGAAACCGATGCCAAGCGAGCCGCCGCTCCTTGAGTAGATTGCGCTATTAACACCCACCAAATTGCCGTATGCATCAACAAGCGCACCGCCGGAATTGCCAGGATTGATTGCTGCATCGGTCTGGATGAAGTTCTCG
>DATMZQ010000197.1:0-2647 GCA_035573615.1 Burkholderiales bacterium
CCACGCGCCGACGTCATCGTAGTCGGCTCCAAAAACTTTACCGAGCAGCTCGTCCTCGGTGAAATCATGGCGCAGCAGATCGAGAATAAGACGCACCTGCCGGTCGAACGCCGTTTCTACCTGGCCGGCACATATATTTGCCAACAGGCAATCCTCGGCGGCCGCATCGATATCTATCCCGAATACACTGGCACTGCCCTCACCGCAATTCTGAAGCAGCAACCGTCCAGCAATCCCGCCGAGGTTTACAACCGGGTCAAGACCGAATACGCGCGGCGGTTCAATCTCGCACTCGGCCAGCCTTTTGGATTCAATAACACGTTCGCTATCGAGATTCGCGGCGAAGACGCCCGCCGTCTCGGCTTGAAAACGATCTCGCAAGCCGCCGCCTACACTCCCAAATGGCGCGCCGGCTTTGGCTACGAATTCACGGGACGTCCCGACGGCTACAAGGGATTGGCGGCAACCTATGGGCTTCGCTTTGCCGAGACTCCCAGCGTGATGGATCTGGGCCTGCTTGCTCGCGCGCTCACGAACAAACAAATCGATCTGGCTGCAGGAAACATGACCGATGGCCTGATCCCGGTGCTGGATCTGTTCGTCCTCGAAGACGACCGCCACTACTTCCCGCCGTATGAGGCGGTCCCCATCATTCGGAAACAGATGCTGGCTCGCCACCCTGAAGTGGGACAAGCGCTGGACGAACTGGCAGGAAAGATTTCAGACGACGACATGCGCCGGCTGAACTATGCGTTAGATGGCCAGCATCGTGACGTGAAGGACGTAGTAAGAGAGTTCCTGCGCCTGAAAAGGCAATGAACACCAGGGAAAGTTACATCAACCAGACCGCGTCCACGTCGACAATCACCTGCGAGCGCGGAATCTTCTGTTGGGCGGCGTACGCCAGCATTGTCCTGAGCAACGAATTCAGCTTCTCTCGGCTGGCGGACTTCACCACGAAGTGATAGCGGTAGTCTCGTTTCAAGCGCATGATCGGCGCGGCCGCCGGACCGAGCACGCGAATCCCTTCATGCCGGGTTCTCTCAAACCACTTTCCCAAGATCCCGGACCAGCGCAGCGCCTCATCCAGTCTGTCGCTCCGCACCAGCACGTTGGCCAATGCGCTGTAAGGCGGATAATGCATCCAGCTGCGAAAGCGCAGCTCTTTTTCATAGAAGCCCGCAAAATCATGCTGCGCCGCGTACTGCACAGCATAGTGACCGGGAAAATATGTTTGCAGCACGACTTTACCCGGAGTCTGTCCGCGACCCGCGCGCCCCTCAACCTGAGTCAGCAACTGGAAGGTACGCTCCGCTGCTCGAAAGTCAGGAAACCCGAGCGCCATGTCGGCGCCGACAACGCCTACCAGCGTGACCCCGTGAATGTCGTGGCCCTTGGCGATCATCTGCGTGCCCACCAGCAGATCGAGTTCGCCTTCATCGAGAGCGTTCAGGGCCCGTTCGAAGTCTTCGCGGCCGCGCACCGTATCGCGGTCCAGACGTCCTATGCGTGCCTGCGGAAACATTCCATGCAGCAATTCTTCCAGTTTCTCCGACCCGGTGCCGAGGAAATAAACATACTCGCTGCCGCAATGAAGGCAAGCCTTGGGCACGGGCGCAGTGTACCCGCAATAGTGGCATTCCATGCGGCGAGAGCGCTTGTGATGAGTCATGGCGATGGCGCAGTTCTTGCACTCCAGCGTCTTGCCGCACGCCCGGCACAACACTACCGGCGAATATCCCCGCCGGTTCAGCAACACCATGACTTGCTCCCTCCGTTCCAGCCGTTCTTTAATCTCTTCCGCCAGCCTGTGCGAGATGACCTGCTCGCTCCCGGTTTCCTGAAATTCCTGGCGCATGTCGATGATTTCGACTTCCGGCAGGGGACGTTGCTCCACCCGGTCGGGCAATTCGAGCAACTTGTATTTCCCTTTCTTGGCATTGAAGTACGATTCCAGCGACGGTGTGGCCGATCCCAGCACCACGGCCGCATTGGCCATCTTGGCCCGCATCACAGCTACATCGCGGGCGTGATAGCGCGGCATCTCTTCCTGCTTGTACGAGGGATCCTGCTCCTCATCCACGATCACCAACGCCAGATCGCTGACAGGAGCGAACACCGCCTAACGCGTCCCCACCACCATGCGCGCCTCGCCACGCTTGATGCGACGCCATTGTTCGGCCCGTTCCTTGTCAGAAAGCGCCGAGTGCAGGATTGCAACTTCATCTTCGAACAATTGATGCAGGTCGGCAGCCACCGCCGGCGTCAGGCCAATTTCAGGAACCAGCAAAATAGCCGAACGCCCGGCCTCAAGCACCGCCCGCATCGCCGAAAGATAGATCGCGGTCTTTCCCGATCCAGTCACGCCATGCAGCAGCATGCCGGCGAACTTGCGGGTGTTCACACTTTGCTGAATAACCTTGAGCGCCACCTGTTGTGCCGCGCTGAACTGTGAGTCAAACAGGCTGGGACGGGCCTTCAATACCGACACCGTGAATTCGGCCGGATCTTCGACAATTTCCACTAACCCGCGCTTCGCCAATGTACCCAAAGTTGTGCGCGGGACGTCTAACGACTGCAGGGCATCGACCTGCGCTTTGCCACCCGCAGCGGCGAGAGTGTCGATGAGAGTTTGCTGGTTGGCGTT
>DATMZQ010000198.1:0-4654 GCA_035573615.1 Burkholderiales bacterium
CAATGCTTCGATTAGCAGGCGGAACTGTTCGGCCGCAAGCTTGAGCACCAGCCACCTCGCGGCGAAGGAGCCCGCCATCAGCGAGCTGCCGACAATCATGCCCTTGATGACGATGTCCGCGGGCAGCGCGCCAAAACTGCGAAACACGACCGCCTTGCTGATATACAACGCCAGTGAGCCCAGTGCCTCGCTGCCGATAAACGCGCCCTTGACCAATCCGAAGGCCAGAAATACCGGCGCATTGATGGGACCGGTGGAGACCACGATGCCGGTGAGATAGCCGATCACCGCTCCACACCATGCAAGGCCCCACAGCGTGACGCGCAAGTTGTGCCTGGCGAGCCAGCGTCGACCGGGGATCACCGCAAGAAAAAAACAACCCATGACGAACTCGACCCACTGTTGCGGAATGATCAGCAGCGTCGAGGCCCCCAAAGCTGCTGCCGGCACGCCGGTGGCCGCATACGCCGCGACTGCGCGCCACTGCACCTCCCGCCACCAGACCAGCACGCGCGATGCATTGGCCAGCACGGCAGCCACCGCCATGATCGGCACCGCTTCACGCGGCCCGTACAGCATCACCAGCACCGGCATCAGCATGATGGATGAGCCGAAGCCAATGACGCCACCCAGCGTGCCAGCCACCACGCCCAGCAGCAATACCGCGAGCAATTCCGCATGCGGGGCCATGCTATGCGTCCAGCCGGGCCGAGGTGCATCTGTGGGGTAAAATGAAACGATCCTTTCGTGCAACGATCCCGCAAGCGGTATACGGCTTGCGCCGCAACCCGATGTCATTGACCGGCCACTTGCAATGGAACTGCGGCAACTCGAATATTTCGTCGCCATCGCTGAAACCGGCGCGTTCTCGCGCGCAGCGCTGCGACTGTCGGTCGGACAACCCATCCTGAGCCGGCAGATCAAGGCGCTGGAGCTGGAATTGGGCACTGAACTTTATCACCGCACGGGGCGCGGCATCGTGCTGAGCGAGGCCGGCAAAATTCTCGAACAGCATGCGCGCGGCGTGCTGGAGACCACTGCAGCAGCGCGTCGCGCCATCCAGGCGCTTGGCAGCGGACCCGCGGGCCGCGTTGTGATCGGCATGCCGCCCTCCGTGGGCGCAGTTCTGACCGCGTCGCTGGTGCGCCAGTTCCGCGAGCAATTTCCGCACGTTTCGCTGGGCGTCATGGAAGGCTTCAGCGGGCATGTGCTCGAATGGCTCACGACCGGCCGTATCGACGTGGCGGTGCTGTACAACGCACCGCGCACCAGCGCGCTCATGAGTGAACCGCTGCTCACCGACGAGTTGTTTCTGCTGGGTCCGGTAGCAGATCCGGCCGGCGCAGGCACTGGGCAGGTTGCCGGTATCGCGCTGGCAAACATTCCGCTGATTCTGCCGAGCCGTCCGCATGGACTGCGCATGCTGGTCGATGAGCTGCTCGCCGGCATCGGCGTCACGCCCAACGTGCAAGTTGAAATTGACGCAATGCCGTCCACGCTGAGCCTGGTCGAAGCCGGCATCGGTTATACGATTCTGTCGTATTCCAGCGCGCATCATCTGCTTGAAGCCAGGCGCATCCGCAAGTGGTCCATCGTGGATCCAGCCATGACCAGATCGCTGGTCGTGGCAACCTCCATGCAGCGCCCGGTGACCAAGGCTGCCAGGGCGTTGGTCGGATTCGTGCGCAAGCAAGTCGATGCGCTGGTGGCCGAAGGCCGCTGGACTCCGCGGCAAAGCAGATCAGTACAGGAGATCCGGACTTGAGAACGTTTGCGATGTTCACTCGCGGCTTTGCATTCGCGCTGGTACTGCTGCTCGCTGCCGGTATGGCTCGGGCAGCGGACGCGTATCCCAATCGCCCCATTCGCTGGGTCGTGCCCTGGCCGGCGGGCGGGATAGCGGATACGCAGGCGCGCATCATTGCCGATCAGCTGGGCAAAGCGCTCGGGCAGCCGGTCGTTATCGACAACCGTGCAGGCGCGAGCGGCACGCTGGGTGCCGATTTGGTCGCGGGCGCAAAGCCGGACGGCTATACGCTGCTGTACATATCCCCCAACGAGCAAGCGATTGCGCAGGCCATCGGCATGAAGGTGCGCTATGACGCGCAAAAAGACTTCACGCCGATCACGCAGATGCTGCGCCGGCCGGCGGTGCTGGTTGTCAATGCGTCTCTCAACGTGAACAGCGTTGCTGAACTGGTCACGCTCGCCAAGACGGATCGAAATTTAAGCTATGGAACGCCAAGCGTCGCGCACTTCTGCCACTTTGCGACGGAAATATTCAATCGCAGGGCCGGCATCAAGGTAACCGCCGTGCCGTATAAAGGTGAAGCACCGATGATCAACGATTTGATCGGCGGGCAAGTGGCGTACGGCTTTGGCTTTGCGACCACCGTGGCCCCGACTGTAGCGGCTGGACGCCTGCGCGCGCTCGCGACCACGGGAGCGGCGCGCTCGCCACAGTTGCCCGATGTGCCGACATTCCGCGAACTCGGCATGCCGGAAGTCCAGATGTATATCTGGACCGGAATCGCGGGTCCCGCTGGCTTGCCCGGCGAAATCACAGCCCGCCTGCAAAGCGCGCTCAATAAAATATTGAACAGTCCCGCGATCAAGTCGCGCCGGGAATTCGCTGATTCTGAAATCGTCGCCAGCAAGCCCGATGAGTTTCGGGTGTTTCTCGCCGCCGAGCGCGTGCGCTGGACAAAGCTGGTTGCGGAAACCGGAATCACCGTGGACAACTAGATGCTCAACGCGTCCGCCAGCAGACGGGCGCAGCTACTTCTTCGGATCGGCGTCCAGCCGCACGATCCAGTCTTCCATGCCGGTTCGCGCGGCCGGGTAACGCTCCATTACCAGCGGATCGTGCCCGGGAATGATGTGCTCGCGCGAAGTCGCCAGCCGGCGCAGCGTGTTGTAGCCCTCCAGCATGTCGCCCAGGTTATACAGAATCGGAAATGCACGATCCTGCTCCATGTGCGCATAGAAGTGGCTTGCATCCGATGCGAGCACTACCCAACCTCTGCGTGTGCGCACCCGTACCGCCTGCATGCCCTTGGTATGCCCGCCGATATGATGCAGCTCGATGCCTGGCGCAACTTCGCCGGCACCGTCATGGAATTGCACGCGCTGGTCGAACACGCAGCGCACCAGATGTGAAATGTCGTCCGGCTCGTAACCATGCCGCATCATGCCGTGGCACATGCAGCGGCCGGTGGCGAATTCCATTTCCTGGTCTTGCAGGTGATAGCGGGCATTGGCGAACAGCGGGATGTTGCCGGCATGGTCGTAATGCATGTGGGTGATGATAACGTCGCTGACCTTGCCGGGCTCGAGTCCGAGCGCAGTGACGCCTTCGGCGACCGGCCGCACGATCTGCCGGTTGCGCTTCTTTGCCATGGCCTCGCTGAAACCGGTGTCGACCACGATCCTGCGTTGCGTGTTCGAGATGACCCACACGTAATAATTCAATGGCATCTCGGTGTCGTGCACGTCGCCGCCGATGAAGTTTTCCGGCGAACGGCGCATGAGCCGCGCATATTTGATCGCATGGATCTCGTAGACATCTTGTTCCATTGCCGTGCTCTCCTTGTGGTTCGAAGCCGGCTTATTTCTTCTCGGTCCGATCGAACTCTGCGAATGTTTCCTTTGCTACCCGGAAGGCGTCCACGCCAGCCGGGATGCCGCAATAGATGGCCACCTGCAATAGCACTTCACGGATTTCCACCCGCGTCACGCCGTTACGCAGCGCGCCGGCGATGTGCATCTTCAGCTCGTGCGGCCGGTTCAGCGCGCACAGCATGGCCAGGTTCAGCATGCTGCGTGTTTTTTTCGGCAATTCCTGGCGTCCCCATATCTCGCCCCAGCAGTATTCCGTGGTGAGCCTCTGCATCGGCATGTTGAAATCGTCCGCTGCCGCCAGTGATTTTTCCACGAACTCGGCGCCCAGCACCGACTTGCGGATTTCCAGGCCCTTCTTGAACAGATCGTCATTCACGTTGTTTCTCCTGTTGGGTGGATAGTCGTCATTGCTTGGGCCAGATGGGCGCGGCGATCGCGTCCTTGGCTGGATACACGGTGATCGGCACACCTTTCTGCCATTGCACGATCAAAAGGCTGGCGCCTTCGCGCCGGCCATTATCGTCGAACTTGAGCTTGCCATTGCCGGGGAAGAAATCGGCGGGACCGCCGCTGAGGTTCATTGCATGCAACGCCTTGGCAACCGCTTCGCGATCGGCTTTTCCCGCAGCCTCGAGTGCGGCCTTGAAGATCAGGATATCGCCATAGGTCGTAACGAAATGCTGCGTGGGCCACGGTTCCCCGGTCTTCTTCTTCACTTCCGCAACGAAATCCTTTTGTGCGCTGGTGGTCCAGTCGGCAACGACCGCCATGACGCCCTCGAGCTGCTCGATATTCATGTTGTTGCGCAGATCGGGATCGAGAATGGCGGCACCGTTGGCGATGGTGGGCACTTTGCCGCGCCCGAGGCCGAATTCGTTCATTTTCTCGAGCAACAGCTTTGCATCCGAGATCACCGTGGGAAGCAGGATCAGGATATCGGGCCGCGCCGAACGCACTTTCTGGATCAGCGGCGTCGCATTCGCGAGCGGCGGCGTGAACGTTTCGTCGACGACCAGCTTCAGGCCCAGTTTTT
>DATMZQ010000199.1:0-10181 GCA_035573615.1 Burkholderiales bacterium
GCCAGGCCAGGGTGACCGACTTTAGCGAGCCTTGCGTCGACAGCACGCATCTCAGCCAACAGGAGATTTATGGTTGAGCCCTTCTCGTAAGCGATCTTGCGGCCGACCAAGTCGTTCGCTTGAATTCCTGTGGTGCCTTCGTAGATCGTCGTGATGCGTGCATCGCGTAAATATTGTGCAGCGCCCGTCTCCTCCACGAATCCCATCCCGCCATGTACCTGCACTCCCGTCGATGCAATTTCAATCGACTGCTCGGTACACCAACCTTTGACCACTGGCGTGAGCAGGTCAAACATCGCCTGGTTTTTCGCGCGTTCAGTCTTATCTGGATGCAACAGTGCCTGATCAAGATAGGCCGAAGCCAGTGTGGCAAGCGATCGCATTGCCTCTGTCTGCGCTTTCATGCTCATCAGCATGCGACGCACATCCGGGTGGTGAATAATACTGACGCGATCACCAGATTTAACCCCGATTTCCCGGCCCTGGACGCGGCTTTTAGCGTATTCGAGCGCATGCTGATAAGCACGTTCAGCGATTGCCACGCCTTCTATGCCGACTTCGAGCCGTGCGAAGTTCATCATCGTGAACATATATTCGAGACCGCGATTTTCCTCACCGACCAGATATCCGACCGCGCCTTCGGCTTCTCCATAAGCCATGACGCAAGTGGGGCTGCCATGTATGCCGAGCTTGTGCTCAATGGAGACACATTTGACATCGTTGCGCTTTCCGATGCCGCCATCCGATTCGACCAGGAACTTAGGGACGACAAAAAGCGAAATGCCTTTGACACCTTCCGGCGCCTGCGGTGTGCGAGCGAGCACCATATGGATGATGTTTTCAGCCATGTCGTGCTCACCCCAGGTAATAAATATCTTTGTGCCGTGGATGCGGAAATGATCGCCTTCCGGCACGGCTCGCGCCCGCACCGCCGAAAGGTCGGAGCCCGCCTGCGGCTCTGTCAAATTCATGGTCCCTGTCCATTTTCCGCTTACCAGGTTCGGCAGATAGGTTGCCCGCTGAACAGATGATCCATGGCGCATCAGGGAGGCGACTACACCTGCGGTGAGCATTGGGCACAAACAAAAAGACATATTCGCCGAGTTCCACATCTCGGATGTTTGAGCGGAAATAATGTGCGGCAGCCCCTGTCCGCCATATTCTGGGTCGCAATTCAGCCCGGCCCAGCCTCCCGCCGAAAACTGCTTGAAAGCTTCGCTGAATCCGGGCGGTGAAGCGACCCCGTTGGCGAGCAGCTTGGCGCCGGTGATATCTCCCGGCCGGTTCAGCGGGTCGAGAACGCCAGTCGCGAATTTGCCGGCCTCTTCCAGTACCGCATCGACGACATCAGGTGTGAGATCTTCACACCCGGGCAGACCGGCAAAGTAATCGACACCGATCAATTCCTTTACCGCGAATTTCATGTCTCGAATGGGTGCTGCGTAAGTAGACATCGTTGCTCCTGACAACAAACTCTATTGACTCACCCTGAACGCGCCTCGGGCGGGTGCAAGGAAAGCAAGGGTCATAACTGCGCCGTCAGCTCCGGCACCGCCTGAAACAAATCGGCGACCAAGCCATAATCGGCTACCTGGAAAATCGGCGCCTCGGCATCCTTGTTGATTGCTACGATAACCTTGCTGTCCTTCATACCCGCCAAATGTTGAATCGCGCCGGAGATACCTACTGCGATGTACAGCTCTGGCGCCACTATTTTGCCAGTCTGTCCGACCTGGTAATCGTTTGGCACGAATCCAGAATCGACTGCTGCGCGAGAGGCGCCCACCGCGGCGCCAAGTTTGTCGGCAAGCGCTTCCAGGATCTTGAAATTTTCCCCATTCCCCATTCCGCGACCGCCCGATACGATCGCCCGCGCCGCCGTGAGTTCCGGACGCGCGGACTTGGTCAGTTCCTGACCCATCATTGATGAATGGCCGCTGTCTGGTTGCGCAGCGATACTTTCGATAGCAGCATTGCCTCCAGCGATTGGCACGGGATCAAAGCCGGTTGACCGTACAGTGATGACCTTGATGGCGTCCGAAGCTTGCACCGTTGCCAACGCATTGCCGGCATAAATTGGACGGACGAAGGTATCGGTCGATTCAACCTTGATAATGTCCGAAATCTGGGCCACATCGAGCAGAGCAGCTACGCGCGGCAGGACATTCTTGCCAAAGCTTGTGGATGGGGCCAGAACATGGCTGTAGTTCTTGGCAATGGAAACGACCAGCGCCGAAATGTTCTCCGCCAGTGCATGGGCATAGTGTGGCGCGTCGGCCATCAGTATTTTCCTGATTCCCGGAATTCCTGCGGCACCTTGGGCTGCAGTCGCACACTGGTATCCCGCAATCAGTATATCGATGTCGCCGCCGATTTCCTGTGCGGCTGCAACTGTGTTGAGTACCGCCGGTTTGATCGCGGCATTGTCATGTTCCCCAATGATCAGGATGGCCATCAGATGACTTTCGCTTCGCTTCTGAGCTTTTCAACCAACTCCGGTACGCTTTTGACTACCTTGCCTGCGGTTCGTTTTGGTGGCTCCTGAACCTTGAGCACCTTGAGACGCGGGGATACATCCACGCCGACTGCTTCGGGGGTCAAGGTCTCCATGGGTTTCTTTTTCGCCTTCATGATATTTGGTAGTGTCACGTAGCGCGGTTCATTCAGTCTAAGATCGGTGGTCACAACTGCCGGCAGTTTCAGCAGAACAGTTTCGAGTCCGCCATCGACTTCGCGGGTGACTTCAGCGGTTTTACCTTTGACGTGTATCTTTGATGCGAAGGTTCCCTGAGACCAATTCAATAGCGCTGCAAGCATCTGCCCGGTTTGATTGGAATCATCATCAATTGCCTGCTTGCCCATAATCACCATAATCGGTGATTCCTTCGCCACGATTGCTTTAAGCAGTTTGGCAACCCCCAGCGGCTGGACTTCGACGCTGGTCTCCACAAGGATTGCACGGTCTGCGCCGATCGCGAGCGCCGTGCGCAAAGTCTCTTGACATTGAGCGCCACCGATGGAGACCGCGACAATTTCCGTCGCGATACCAGCCTCCTTCAAACGCATGGCTTCCTCCATTGCGATCTCATCAAACGGATTCATCGACATTTTGACATTGGCGGTTTCCACGCCAGATCCGTCCGGCTTGATGCGCACCTTGACGTTGTAGTCCACCACCCGCTTGACGGGCACCAGTACTTTCATCTCAAAAATCCTTGCCGTGGGAAATAAACCAGATTCTACAGCAGCACCTTCGAGGCCTGTCGTGCGTGCCATCACGCAAAGCTAATTGAGATGGCGTTGCCGCTTGCACAGTCATGCGTGGCAAAAGTTGCCTGTTACGCTTTTCTCGCGAGATCGCGCAGCACGTTTTTTTGGATCTTTCCGGTCGAAGTCTTGGGCAACGAACCAAAGATAACTTTGCGCGGGCACTTGAAATGAGCCAGTCGTTCCCGGCAGAAAGCGATGAGCTGCTTTTCAGTCACGAGCGGCGAACCGGCTTTTAGTACTACGAATGCGCAGGGCGTTTCACCCCACTTTTCGTCCGGACGGGCTACGACGGCCGCCTCCAGAACATGGGGGTGACTGTAGAGCACGTCTTCAACCTCAATAGTCGATATATTTTCGCCACCCGAGATGATGATGTCCTTGGAGCGATCTTTTATCTTGACGTACCCTTCTGCGTCGACCACTGCGAGATCGCCGGTATGGAACCAGCCAGCCGCAAAAGCCTCCGAGGTGGCGCGCTGATTCTTTAGATATCCTTTCATCACGATGTTCCCACGAAAGAAAATTTCCCCCATGGTTTGGCCGTCACGTGGCACTGGTTGCATCGTCTTCGGGTCGAGCACAGTCATGCTTTCCTGCATTTCGTAGCGAACGCCCTGCCGGGCATTCAGTTCGGCACGTCTCGATGGCGACAAAGCATCCCATTCTGGATGTTTCGCGCAAACCGAAGCTGGACCGTACACTTCCGTCAGGCCGTAAACATGGGTCAGGTCGACGCCCATGCGTTCCAGGTTTTCGATGACCGCCGATGGGGGCGCAGAGCCCGCAATCATTCCAAAGATTTTTTTGGGGATGCCTTCCCTCATTTCCGTCGGCGCGTTGATGAGCATGTTGTGCACCACGGGTGCTCCACAGTAATGAGTCACCTTATGTTTACGCATGAGGTTGAACACTGATTCCGCGTCCACGCGACGCAGGCAGACACTGGTCCCCGCAAGAGCGGCCAGCGTCCAAGGAAAGCACCAACCATTGCAGTGAAACATTGGCAAAGTCCACAAATACACGGGGAAGTGGGGCATTGACCAAGTGACGATGTTACCGACGGAGTTTAGATACGCTCCTCGATGATGCGTAACCACACCCTTGGGATCGCCTGTCGTGCCCGAGGTGTACGACAATGCGATGGGGTCCCATTCATCGTCCGGCAGGGACCACAAAAAATCCGCATCACCGGTCGCGAGAAAAGCCTCGTAATCGCTTTCGCCTAGACGTTCCCCTTCCTGCCCCAGCGCATCATCAATGTCGACAACCAGTATTTTTCGCTTCACATGTCGCAACGCAGCAGAAATGGTGGAGGAGAATTCCCGGTCTGTGAAAAGAACCTTTGCCTCCCCATGGTTCAGCATGAATCCAATGGCGTCAGGATCAAGTCGCGTATTTAGCGTATTGAGCACAGCGCCGCTCATGGGAACGCCAAAGTGCGCTTCAAACATCGCGGGGACATTGGGAGCCATGATTGCCACCGTGTCGCCGACGCCAATGCCGTGCCCGACCAGGGCTGATGCCAGCCTGCGACAACGCTGATAAGTCTGGCTCCAGGTCGCTGTTCTGTCTCCGTGCACGATGGCAGTTCTGCTCGGATAAACCTCCGCCGCTCGCGGTAGAAAAGATAATGGGGATAGTGGTACGTAGTTCGCGGGGTTTCGATCCAACCCCGTTTGGTATGGGCTGTCGCGGTTCAAGCGTTGCTCCAATCAAGTAAACCAACCCGGCTCGGCAAAGGCGTTGCTAGCATGCCGGGCCGCTTGGGAATCATACGGGATTACCTTAGCGAAGCCCGGCGATTGACTTAGCCGGTCTACCTAGAATTCCGTGTAAGAGTGACCCCAAAGGGTTTGACAATATAAGAAAATCTGCCTTCTGGTTCTAGCGAAAACCGACTGATTCATGTAGCATCTACCACTTGGGGGCCTTGTTCCAATCAAGGGATGGTTTGATGCCGACGCAGCAGGTGACGCTGAGATGATGCCAGAGCGCGCCAACCGCACGTTCATCTGCAGCGTGTTGTTCCTCGACATCGCTGAGTACTCCAAGAAACCAGTCTCCGATCAGATTCAGCTCAAGGATCGATTCAACGCGTTGATTGCGGAGAGCATCCGCGACATCGCTCCAAGCGACCGCATCATTCTGGATACGGGGGATGGCGTTGCCGTAAATTTTCTCGGCGACCCCGAGGATGCGCTCTTCGTTGCCATGAGCTTACGCGAGGCGTTTGCCCCTCAGACTGCGGACCTTCGGCACCTGCCCGCACGCATTGGCATCAACCTGGGACCGGTGCGCCTGGTTCGCGATCTCAATGGGCAGCCGAACATCATCGGCGATGGTATCAATGTCGCCCAGCGGATAATGGGATTTGCGCAGCCGGGACAAATCCTTGTGTCGCGGTCTTATTACGAAGTCGTGCTGCACATTTCGGAGGGCTATACCAAGCTGTTCAACTACGAAGGATCCCGGACTGACAAACACGTGCGGGAGCACGAACTCTACAGCGTGGGGTACACGAGTTCGCGTTCGAGCGGCATCCGCTCTCCCGCGGAGCGCGCAAAGGTCTCTACACACGACAACAAACAACAAGCTACAACCGCCACGCGCGTCACCGGTCCAGCCACCGTTTCAATCATTGCCAGGATGGAACCTTGGTTTACCAACCGCACGATTGTGTTCGGAACCGCGACGCTGTCAGCAGGCGCATTCCTGCTTTCGGTGGTAGTGAACCTGCTGGGCCAAGGCGAGGTAGCTGCGCTGCCGTCGCAAACCGCTGAGCGCAGCGTGCAGAAGAAAATTTCGCCCCCCCGTTTGGAGGAGACCCATGCTGCGACGGTGCAGAAGCCGGTAGAGAAAAGAATCAAAACGGCCGCTGCGCATAACGAAGCTGCATTGCCTCAGCCAAAACCGGAGACGTATGAGAAGAAGGAAGCGAAGTTCTCGCCTTTCTTTTTTTTCTTGAAGCACAAGGCCCCCGCAGAACCGGATCCTGTCCCGGCGCCAGTAGGAAGTGCAATGGTTATGCTGGCTATCGCCCCATGGGGTGAAATTTATGTCGACGGCGACCGGGTTGGGGTCAGCCCCCCCGTAAATGAAGTGGAGGTAGCGCCTGGCAAACGAACAATAGAAATCAGGAACGGTACTTTTCCGGTCTTCACGCAAGTTCTGGACGTGAGGGCCGATCAAAAAATTCGCATCAAGCACAAGTTCGATTAGATAACATGCCGTCCTTTCCTGTCCTCGCTATTCTGATGACACTCCTGTTGGCCGGGTGCCAGACGGACGGCTTGTTCAAGGGACAAGGCGCAACGCGCCATCCTGGCGATAGCTTCCTGCAAGAAGGCATAGAAGATTACGAAGAGGGTAATTATCGCACCGCCAAACGGCGGTTACAGTTTGCGTTGGAAGAAGGATTAAGCCGCCCCGATCGGGTCAAGGCGCATAAATATCTTGCGTTTATTGCGTGCGTCTCGAACCAGCAACTTGCCTGCCGTGAAGAATTTGCAGTGGCATTGGAGCTTGATCCGGCCTTTGAACTCAGTGCCGCTGAGGCCGGCCACCCGATCTGGGGGCCCGTGTTCAAAAACATCAAAGCAAAAAAGACCAAGCAACCATGAACGGCGAACCAACAATCAGCACGCTGGGCCGTTACGAAATCCTGTCGGAGCTCGGGCAGGGATCGATGGGGGTGGTGTACCGGGCCCGCGATCCGATGCTGGATCGAATTGTTGCTATCAAGACTATCAACCTGACGCTGCCAAAAGACGAACTTGCGGAATATGAGGCACGCTTCTATCAGGAAGCCAAGGCAGCGGGAGGGTTGTCCCATCGCAACATCGTAACCATCCACGATATCGGCCGCAGTGAGCGCGTTGCCTATATGGCAATGGAATTCCTGGAAGGCCAGGAACTGCGACGTCTGTTGCAGGCCCGGACGCCGATTGGTATGGCTCACGCACTTGACGTCGGCGCGCAAGTCGCGGAAGGGCTGCAATACGCACATGAGGGGCACATCATTCACCGAGACATCAAGCCCGCCAATATCATGGTCTTGAATGACGGGCTGGTGAAAATAACGGATTTCGGCATTGCACGCATGCGCACCAATGAAGTGAAGACGATGACCGGGATGATTCTTGGCTCGCCAAAATACATGTCTCCGGAACAGGTGTCGGGCAAGCGCGCCGATACACGATCGGACATTTTCTCGCTCGGTGTGGTGCTTTATGAAATGTTGACCGGCGCGTCGCCGTTCGTGGCCGATAACATCCATGGGGTGATGTATCAAACCATGAATTTCAATCCACCGGCGCCAAAGACTTTGAATCCCGAACTCCCGGAGGTGCTCAATTTCATTATCGCAAAGGCCCTGGCAAAGAATCTGGATGATCGCTACCAGAAAGCGGCAGAGTTGAGCAATGATTTGCGCCGGGTTATCTCCGCGTTAACGGGGGACTCGGGCGTCCCTCAGGATGTCGTTTCGGGTCCACTTCCAGCGCCTTTCATCGAGCCCATATCCCCGCTCACGCGGCAGGAAGACAAACAGGCGCGCATTCTCGGAATGGCGGATGACGCCGATTTGCACCACGCCGCAGAAGTCCCGAGCCAGCCGGAGCAGCTACCATCAGCCGAATCCAGTGTGCCCGCCCTTGGCCTCTCAAGGGCGTTTGATTCATTCGATGCCACCATGCGGCTTGCCGCCTTAACCGGGGTCGAGAAGCAATTGGACACCTTCTCTGAAACGCAAAAAATCGCGCGCCTGAAGGCGCTTGCAGATGCAAAACGTCAAGCGGCCTCGGCGGCGGCTTCAACTCTGTCGGGCAGCGCGACCTGGAAACAACTGGCCACAGAACGACCAAATCCCGCGTCACCCATGCCGGTAAATCAAGTGAAACTAATCTGGCTGGGCAGCGGCGCCCTGGCCATCGCAGCCGCGTTACTGTTTCTGTTGCGGTGAGCCATATCAGCGCACTCTTGCTACGGCTTCTTCCACGCGCTCTACACTGACCACTTCGATTCCATCGATGTTTGCCCGTGGCATATTGGCTTTGGGAATGATCGCCAATTTGAATCCGAGTTTCGCTGCTTCCTTGAGACGTTCCTGACCCCGCTGAACCGGGCGCACTTCGCCGGCGAGCCCTATTTCCCCAAATGCGACCATTTTTTCGGGTAGCGCTTTGTTGCGCAGCGACGACACGATGGCCAGTAATACTGGAAGGTCCGCCGCGGGTTCATCGATTTTGACGCCTCCGACTGCGTTTACAAACACGTCTTGGTCGAACGCCGCTATGCCGGCGTGGCGATGCAGTACTGCAAGCAGCATGGCCAGCCGGTTTGGTTCAAGTCCGACACTAAGCCGCCGCGGGTTCGGTGCATGAGCTTCGTCGACAAGGGCTTGAACTTCGACAAGCAACGGCCGACTGCCTTCCTGAGTAACCATCACGCAGGAACCCGCTACCTGGGTGCCGTGCTGGGAAAGAAACAAAGCAGAAGGATTTGAAATGCCCTTCAACCCGCGTTCCGTCATTGCAAATACACCCAGCTCGTTGACTGCGCCGAATCGATTCTTGATCGCGCGAATCAACCGAAAACTTGAGTGAGTGTCTCCCTCGAAATACAGTACAGCGTCGACCATGTGTTCGAGCACCCTCGGACCAGCCAGGGCACCTTCCTTGGTCACATGCCCCACCAGGAGCAGTGCAGTACCGGATGATTTTGCGAATCGGGTCAATTGCGCAGCGCATTCGCGCACCTGTGCCACGCTTCCGGGTGCCGACTGAAGCGCCTCTGAATAAACAGTCTGGATCGAGTCGACCACTGCTACGTCGGGTTTTTGTGTGGCCAACATCGACATTACTTTTTCCAGTTCTATTTCCGCCATCAAATTCAGCGAGGCCGCGTTTAGCGCCAGCCGACGCGCGCGTAGTGCGATCTGCTGTACGGACTCCTCTCCGCTCACGTAAATCGCGTTGCAGCTGTTGCCAAGTATCGACAGGGCCTGCAGCAGCAGGGTTGATTTTCCAATGCCGGGGTCGCCGCCGATGAGCACCACAGCACCCGGCACCAGACCTCCGCCCAGCACTCTGTCAAGCTCATCTATGCCGGTCGGCCTGCGAGGCTCTTCTCGCGCATCAACATCCGCGATCTTCTGCAGCTTGCTGGATTTCGCGACAGACTGATAGCGCGAGCCGCCTGCTTTTTCCGCGATGCTTTCGACCAGGGTATTCCAGGCAGTGCAGTGAGGGCACTGGCCTTGCCACTTGAGGGTTTGCCCGCCGCATTCGGTACAGCTGTAGATCGTTTTTGGCTTGGCCATGGCAGTCAGACCTTTTCTCGAACCGGTACTCTTGCGGCCAATGCGCACATCAACTCGTAACTGACCGTGCCGGCATGCCCGGCGACCTCTTCGATCGGAAGGCCCTCTCCCCATAGCACGGCCGGACTACCGACTCGCGCATGGGGAACATGCGTGAGATCGACGCACAGCATGTCCATCGATACACGCCCGGCAATCGGAACACGCGTGCCTTCTATCAGCACCGACACGCCATTGGCGGCCTGCCGGGGATACCCATCGGCGTAGCCACAGGCGATAACACCGATGCGCATATCGTGATCCGCCGTAAATACGCCGCCGTAGCCAACGGTATCGCCCGGTTTGAGTTTTTGAATTGCAATGACTTCGCTTTTTAAAGTCATTACCGGTTTCAGTCCGAGTTTTTCTGCGCTGATATCGTGAAGGGGGCTGGCGCCATAGAGCATCAGCCCCGGGCGCACCCAATTCCCACGCGCTTCCGGGAAACGTAGCAGAGCCGCCGAGTTCGCCAGTGAACGTTCGTAATTCGGGCGGGCAACGCATGAATCGAATTCACGCATTTGCTTTTGGATACCGCCCGGTCCTTCCGCGT
>DATMZQ010000200.1:0-4778 GCA_035573615.1 Burkholderiales bacterium
TGGGGACGCGGCCCGCTTTGGCGAAGCCGCACGTGCCGTAACAAGGACAAAGGCAGTGATAGCGCTCATTGGCGGGCGTACGGCCGGTGGGCGAGATGCCGCCTTTCGCCACACCGGGTCGCGACCGGCGGATGATGCGGCGACGGATGAGTTCTGCCGCCGCAGCGGCATCGTCAGAGTCCGGAGCTTGCGGCGTTTACTGCTTGCCGGGAAAGCGTTTGGCGCATTTCCGCTGGGGATCGGCAAACGTGTATTGCTCTTGTCCAATTCCGGCGGTCCGGGTGTGCTTGCAGCCGATCAGGCACTTGATGAGGGACTGGTGCTGCCGGAGCTGCCTGTCGCGATGGCGGAACGACTGCTGAAGATTCTGCCTGCCGAGGCATCGGTTGCCAATCCGCTCGATCTTCTCGCCGACGCCCGTGCAGAGCGCTTTCACTCAACGCTCGCGGCCGCGCTGGAATTGGGCGAACAACAGTTCGATGCCATCCTCATGATCCATGTCGTCCCCTTCATGGTGGATGCTGGCGAGATCGTCGAAGCGCTCGCCGCATTGTCCAAGACGGCCAGGGTGCCCATCATGCATTGCATGATGGGCACGCTCGAACACAAGGACGACTGGTTTGCGCGCCTGGAGCAAAGTGGCGTGCCAACATTCAAGGATGCAGAAGAAATGTGCATTGCTGCCGGCGCGCTGGCGCGCCATCGCGAACTCAACGCGGTACGCTGATCGGACGTAACAACGGGAGAGCCAACAATGCTGAAACTCTATGGTTACTTCAGAAGTTCGGCGTCTTACCGCGTGCGTATCGCGCTCGCCATGAAGGGTCTCGACTACGAGCAGGCCAGCATCCATCTGGCCAAAGGCAGGCAATACGCGACCGAGTTTTCTGCTGTCAGCCCGCAGAACCTGGTGCCGGTGCTCGAGCACGACAGCCAAAAGTTCTATCAATCGCTGGCCATCATCGAATACCTGGATGAGAAATTCCCGAACCCGCCTCTGTTGCCAGCCGATACTTCAGCACGCAGCCGCGTGCGTTCGCTGGCGCTGATCACTGCCTGCGAAATTCATCCGTTGAATAACACCCGCGTGCTGGCTTATCTGACGGAAACACTCCGGGTCAGCGATGAACAAAAAAACCTCTGGTACAGCCACTGGGTCACGCTCGGATTTAGCGCGCTGGAGAAAAGACTGGCCACGGAAAAGCAGACCGGGCGTTTTTGTCACGGCGACATGCCTGGTCTGGCGGATATCGTGCTTGTGCCGCAGGTTGCCAACGCGAATCGATTCAAGGTCAACCTGGATGGGTTTCCAACCATCCGTCGCATCAACGAACATTGTCTCGCCCTGGAGCCATTCAAAAAGGCGATGCCGCAGAATCAGCCCGACGCAGAGTAGGCGCGCGCGGCAGGCGTGATATTCTGAGCTTTGCGTTGACAGAAAGACTGAAGATGAAGCCAAAAAAAATCTGGGTAGCGGCCGGCTTTTTGTTCGCGTTGGCCATGCCTTTGGCCGGTGCAGCCGACGAAGTTGAAGCGCCCAAGATCCACAAGCAGGGCGGCTCGACTTACGCGACCGGTGGCATCGGGGAAGCGCAACGCAAGGCGCTGTTCAAGATTGCGCCCAAGTTTCCGATCCAGCTGATATTCGAAGTCGAAGGCGAGCAGACCGACATCAGCGGCGTGAAAGTTACGCTGACCGACCAGAGCGGGAATTCCCTGATCGAGGCGGTTTCCGAAGGCCCTTATTTCTATATGAATCCTCCCGCGGGCGGGCGTTTCATCATCGATGCGGAATACAAGGGTGAAAAGCAGACCATGACGAAGGATCTGGTAGGGCGGCGTTACCTGGTCCTCGAATTCAAGTTCCACGCCAAATAATCCATGGCGATCGAGCTGCTGGCGAAACCAGTCGTCGACGCGCTGCTGAAGGCGCTGGATCGCGCCAAGGACGCAAATTTGCGCGCCAGTGCCCGAAAGGCCATCGCCGAAGCGATCTCCGAACTGATTCTCATCAGTCCGGACCTCAGCAAAGCGAAAGCCAAGATCGCCATCGCGCGGGCAGCTGGCATTCTCGATCAGGATCTGTTCACGGCCGAGAGCATGCTGAAAAAGGTGAAGAAAGCGAACCGGACGGCAAAATCCGGCGAGCCGAAGAAGTCGGCTCCCAAGCGGCGCAAGCGAAAAGTGGCCGCCAAGAGACGGCGCGTCCGCAGCTAAGCAAAGCCCCGATATCCGGGGCGGGCGTTTTACCCTAAAATCGAAACCTTTGCTGAGCCAACGAGGTCAGTACTGCATACTGAACAGGATGACGATGAACAGAACAGTCGTATCAAGCCTCATCGCTTTGGTGCTTGCCGGTGCAAGCGCATCGGTATTGGCCGAAGGGGCGACCAATGGCCGCGAACGCTTCTTTCTCAAACGGCAGAACTGCGCCTGGACCGAAGAAATGGGCAAGTATATTTACGAGTGCATCAAGAAGAACGACGGCTTCAATGCCCACTGGTGCCATAACGAGGCGATCGACGCATTCTGCCCGCCAGACGAGAATGCCATTCCGCATCCGACCGACGTGCAGCCGAGCGAGAAACCCGCTGAGCCGGAAGCAGGCAAGAAAGGTTAAACGTCAAGCCACGCGAACAAGGCCGCTTCCAGCGGCCTTTTTTGTCAGATACGGCGAATGAATGGCCGGCTACATTTTGTACAGCAGCGTATGCCATTCATCCGGCTTGGGGAGCGATTTGACCGAGAGCCGCAGGTAACGAACCCCCAACATCCTCAGGTGTTCTGACTTGGCGACGGGCGCCGGGCCACTTGCGGCATCGATAAGATCGATGGCCGCGACCGGAGCGAGCGCCGCATTGCAGATCACCAGGTCGACACTCGCGTGTGAGAGCGGCTCAGCAAGCGGAGCGCCCGTCGAGAGCGCGGCAAGTTGAACATGCGCAAAGATATGGTGATCGCGCAGTCCGGTCTTTGCAGTCAGGTAAGCCAACTTTGTCGCACCCGCGAGGAACGACTCGCATTTGATGGGGCCCGCGTCCACCGCTGCAGCGGCAATGGCCGCGGGTGCCGGCGGAGTGAATGGCGGCGACAAGACCGAATTTGCAGCGGGCGTCCCTGGCGCTGCGGGAGAAGGAAGCACCTTGGTATTGTTTTCCAGGCTCACTTCTCCGCGCTTGTACGAGGCAATGAAGTCGTCGAGTGAATCCTTCTTTTGTTTCGGTGCGCCCTTTCCCGAAGGCGACAACGCCTGATCGCTCTTGATCGACTTGTAGGCCCGGAACCAGACGATCAAGACGCCGGCCAGGACAATCAAACCTAACAGGACACCCGCAAATTTCATTCAGGTGCCCAGGCGCCGAGCATCGGCCTGGTCTGCCGGCACAAGTTGACGAAACAAGCTGGATTCACGGTTGTAGAAACCCTCGGTGTGGAACGTTTCCGGAAATTGGTAAAGTTCATAGTCCAGATGGTGGCAAATCTCGTGCAGTAACGTGCGCAAATAGCTTTTGAACGCAACGACGCGTTTGTGCTTGGCGGTGCGCATCCACAATTGAACCTTCGCGATCTTGCCGTCTTCTTCGGGCAGGTACAAGCCGTGCAATTCTCCCCAATCGTTGCTCGGCCTTACCGCAAGGACCTGGATACGCAAAGGTGGCACGCTCAATTGTCCGACAATGCCATCCGTCACCTGCTGCGAGAGTAGCTGGACAGTGGTGCGTTTTTCGCTCTTCAAGGCATCCACGAGCGCCAGCGCCGGCGAGCGCAGCAGTTCAGCATCGGGCAGTTTGACTGAGTTGATTGCATCGCTTTGCCGGTAGATGCTTTGTCGTTTGGCCGAAAGTTTTTTGTAGTAATCGAAAACCAAGTTAATCTCAATCGAGGTACTGCACCCGGCGCCCAAGCGCATCCGGATCCCAAAACTTCAGCTTTACGCCGCTTTTGACTTTGGCTTCCGCCTCTGCTTCTTTCTGCTTCACCAATTCAAGGCGCTCTACGACCTGTGCGGCCTGAGCAAGCGGGACGGCTACGATACCGTCGCGATCGCCGACAATGATATCGCCGGCCGAGATTGCAACGCCTCCGCATGTCACCGTCGTGTTGACTTCGCCGGGGCCATTCTTGAAAGCGGAATTCGGTTTAATGCCGCGCGCGAACACCGGGATGTCCGCTTTCAGCAAACCGGCAACGTCGCGCACCAGGCCGTCGCAGACAATAGCGGCGACGCCGAGCCTTTTTGCCCAGAACGCCCACAGATCTCCAATGGTGGCGGCAGTATCGTCTCCCGTCGTGGCGATTACGATGACATCGCCCGGTTGCGCAAAGTCAAGAATGGCCATGGCCGCGAGATTGTCCATCGGTCCGCAGAATGCAGTGATCGCACTGCCGCTGAACTGCATGGTCGGCAAAAGCGGCTTGATCAAGTAGTCGAGACAGCCTTTACCGTTATAGGCGTCCGTGACGAAGCCGGTAGGCATGCCTGCAAACGCTTTCATGATGGCGTTCGAGGGTCGGTCAATGTTGCGGCGGATGGTCAGTGCAACAGGATCGCCGATCATACGGTTAATGCTCCTTTTTGTTTGTTGTTCTTTCGATTACTCGTTGGCGGGGGCGGAGTTGGCCTGCGGTACGACATCGACGAGTTCAATGTCGATAATAAGCTTGGCATCTATTGGCACGCCATCCGGTGGCTCCTGCCGAGCGCCCTTGTAGGCGTTTTTGGCGGGAATGATGACGGTGCGGCGGCCGCCGGGTTTCATGCCTTCCATGCCTTTTTC
>DATMZQ010000201.1:0-2814 GCA_035573615.1 Burkholderiales bacterium
CGATAAGCGGCTCCCTGACGCAGGAGACGGACATGAGATACGCGCTGCATGCAGAGGCCAGCCCGGATGCTTCATCCACCAGAATGGCAAAGGATCCTCCGGGTGGTGGAGCAGGACGCTACCGGGCAGATCATTACGACGTCATCGGGAACGTCAGGAATTTACCGATACGGATTTTTACGCTTGGGCAATTCTCCATCTTTAGAAATGCGGTTGCCATTACGTCGAAAGGCAAGGCGCAGCACCGGCCGCTAGGCCTGCTGCAGGCGTTGATCGCGCTGGGCGGAAAAGATGTTGCCGGCAGCCGCCTATGCGAATGTCTCTGGCCCGATTCCGACGGGGATCTGGCTGGACGAAATCTGAACATCACCGTTCACAGGTTGCGCCAGATCCTGCAAGCGCCGGGCGTTGTCGTTCAACGCGACGGCAAACTGACGCTTAGTTCAGAACACTGCACGGTTGACGCCCTGCATTTCGAACGCCTGGTAAGCAACAGCATTGAAGGCCTCGGTAACGCTGCAATGGCGGAAGATGCGGAAAGTAATCTTCACGCTGCCATGGGGCTATATTGCGGCCATTTTCTCGCACTCGAATCCGAAGAACCCTGGATGCTGGCGCCTCGCTTGCGCATGAAGAGCAAATTCGAACGCCTCGTGCTGGCGCTGTCCCGGCACCACGAGCAGCAAATGCGATTTGAGCAAGCCGTCGATATTTGCCGGCGCGCCCTTGAGCTGGATCCGCTCAATGAATTACTGTATCGCTGCTTGATGGGGTGCTATCTGAAGCAGGGTGAAATCGCCCGCGCGCTCGATACCTATGTGCGTTGTCGCGAGGCCCTCGCAAAAGGGCTATCCGCGGCGGTGTCCTGTGAGACGGCGCGTCTTTATGTACAGGTGCTCCGGGAAGCGCAAAACGGAAACCACCATAGCTACAATCTAGCGGCCAAATACCGCCCGCATGTTTGACGAGATGCTGGTTATTCGTCCATAACAGAGCGTGCTCATCACCAGATAACTGTCTGCTGGCGGCGACATTCGTGACAAATCTGCTGAAACTTTTGCTACCAGGCCGGCGTCTATCTGGCGAAGGCGGCATAGAACGTCCATGACGGACAAGACAGTTCGATCTCGTCCTACAGGGGGTTGGTTTCTTTTAGCAAACTAAAATCAATTTCTTTGCAGGAGTATCAAATGAAGACTCTGGGAACTGTTCTCATAGCGAGTGCGCTCGCGCTATCAACATCAATAACGTATGCGGCCGATAACGAATCAATCTTGCGGCTAAGGGCAATTCAGGTTGAGCCGGACGTGGGGGGCGATGTTCAAGGCCTGGATGTCGATGGAGCAACGGGCGGAGAAGTCGCCTTCACTGGATTCATGTCCGAGCATTGGGCCATTGAGCTGGGGATCGGCACGACCAAGCACGATTTGACTATCAACGGTGCGAACGCAGGAAGCGTCAAATTAATGCCGGTTAATCTGATGTTGCAGCTCCACTTCCTGCGGGATGCCATTATTCGTCCGTACATCGGCGCCGGCGGCAACTACACTCGCTTTTACGAGGTAAATTTTGCCGGGGGGTCGGCAGATGTAGATCGGGACAGATATGGTCCTGTTGCGCAAGTCGGTCTCGATGTCCCGCTCGGCAAGTCATTTCTGTTGAACGCAGACGTGAAGAAAATCTGGCTGAACACGGACGTGAGCGGAGCAGCGAACGGCACTATAGACCTCGATCCGTGGGTGTACGCACTCGGTATTGGATTCAGGTTCTGACCGCAATAGCTTGCAAGCGGTGTGAGGGCAAAGAAAAAGGCCCGCTGATTACAGCGGGCCTTTTAACGCGTGCGGAAGAGATCCTCCGCGGGCAGCTTAATTCGGCATTGGACCGGTAAACAATGAACGGCGGATTTCCGGCGGAAATTTCTTCCAGATGCGCACGCTTCAACCAACCGCCAATTGAAAAGGGCCGACCACGGCGTGTCGGCCCCTTCGGTTGCCCTGCCCCAACACTACTCTTTCTTCAATGCACGCGACGCCTTGTCCGATGGACCTTGTGTCTTTACTGTGGACTCATCAACTGCCCGGCCTGGCGCAGACGTGGTCTTCTTACCTTTCTTCACCTTCTTGTTTTCGTCCAGACTCCGGCCTTGTGTATCGGTTGTTTTGCCGCCGGCCTTCACATCGTCGATTGCCCGGGCTTGCTTGTGTGCTCCACCTGACTTGACCACGTCTTCGTCTGCGGTCCGGCCCGGTGTCGTCGCTGCTCCTTTTGATGTCACGGTACCTTCGTCGACCGCACGGCCTGGCCTCTTGGCCACGCCCTGCGAAGTTACCTTGCCATCATCCAGTGCACGTCCGGGACGATCCGGATTGCCCGGTGCCTTGACGCTGTCATCGATGGTACGCCCCGGTTTATCGGATGGCCCGCCCGCTTTGACTGCATTGTCGGCGAGGGCAGAGTATGCGGTTACTGTAAACAATGCAGCAACTGCGGCGCTGAGTAACTTGGATTTGCCACTAAATGAATTTTTCATGTTGGTTCCTCTCGAGGGAAAAACAATGAGCACATGCCCACGAGTCCAGAATAGGGAACCACGGCAGCAGAGTCCCGTGAAAATTCACGCCGCGTGGCGTGAAAATTCATATCGCAAACTACTTGCTGGAAATGGCGCCTCGGTTGGCCATCGGCTCGGACATTCTCGCTACCACGCGCGTGGAGGGCTTTTGGCGATGATGATCCGCTCACCCTCCATACGGACATAACCCCCGGTGCGGAGATCCTTCAGGATGCGGCTGATCATTTCGCGCGAGCACC
>DATMZQ010000202.1:0-5715 GCA_035573615.1 Burkholderiales bacterium
GATTTCCGAAGCGTCCATGGGAGTGCCGGTAAAGGCCACCATGGATACCGTCATCGTCGGCAACCTCGAAGATGGCACGCCGGTTCATATGGATCGCTTTGCGGCCGAAGCGGAAGGCATTGTGGTGATCAACCGCATCAAGCCGCACACCGCGTTTCGCGGCGCAACGGAAAGCGGCGTGACCAAGATGTTGTCGATCGGTATCGGCAAGATCAACGGCGCAGCCACGTATCACCAGCACGGCATGGATACTTTCCCGGTGCTGCTTCCAAAAGTACGTGATGTCAATCTCGCCAGGCGTAATGTCCTGCTTGGCGTGGGCATCGTGGAAAACGCGCATGATCAGACCGCGGTCATAGAAATCATGCCCGCTGCGCAGATTGCAACCCGTGAACCGGTGTTGCAGGAGCTTGCGAAGCGACAAATGCCGCAGCTGTATTTTGATGAAATAGATGTTCTGGTCATCGATGAAATGGGGAAGAACATCAGCGGGGCTGGCTTCGATCCCAACATTACGGGCCGAAATCGCCGCTTCGTGAAATGGAACTTTGGCCCAAAGGTCAAGAAGATCGTTGTCCTTGGCCTGACACCCGAAACGCACGGCAATGCAACCGGAATGGGCGGCGCGGACATTATTACCATGCGACTGTTCAGGGAAATCGACATTCCGTCCACATACGCGAACATCATCACATCCATGAATCTCGATGGCGGCGCAATCCCGATCGTCATGAACACTGAGCGTGAGGCCATCCAACTGGCAGTCAAGACGGTCGTGCGCGTCAAGCCCGAAAACTGCCGCATCGTACGCATCGCGAACACCCTGGAACTGGCGCAAATACAGGTATCCGAGCCGATGCTTGGCGAAGTGCGTGCCAGGCCCGAGCAGTTTCAGATCGCATCTCCGGCTGCTGCATTTGTTTTCGATAGCGAAGGGCGACTCGCTCCGCTGCCATCGGGACATGAAGCATCAGCCGTAGCGATGGCCTTACGTTGAGTTGCGATCTGTTGAGAAAAATTAAAGACCGCGACCTATCCCAAGTGAAGCGGAGCAGCACGGACGAATCGAAACCCTGCCGCGGCAGGGTTTTTCTTTAGGCGCTTAGGGATCGGAACGAAATGTCTGCACACCTTCGAGTTGGCTTTGCTGGCGCCGGCGCCATCAGCCAATATCACCTCGTTGGATGGTCCGCTATGCCGGATGCGTCGGTGGTTGCCATTTGCGACATCGATGAAAGCAAGGCTCGGGCGAAAGCGCAAGCGTTTGGAATTCCAAAGGTCTACACCGACTTCCAGAAGATGATCGGCAGCGAGAACCTTGATGCTGTTGATATCGTCACGCCGGTCGGCACCCACGCTCCGCTGACCCGGCTCGCGGCCGATGCCGGATTACATGTTTGCTGCCAGAAACCACTGACCCCCACGGTGCACGAGGCCGAGGCACTCATTGCGTATGTGGGCGAGCGCGTGCGATTCATGGTGCACGAGAACTACCGCTTTCGGCCACATTACGTGCTGATCCGCGAATGGCTGAAGCAAGGCCGCATCGGTGACATAAAACAGGCGAGGATGACCGTGCGGTGCCAAGGCATGATGCAGGTCGGCGATGTGCAACCCTTCCTGCTCAATCGCCAGCCTTATCTGAAGGATTTCGCGCGGCTGCTGATTTTTGAAGTGCTGATTCACAATCTCGATGTCATGCGGGTGCTGCTTGGGCCGCTGCAGGTCGTCGCCGCGCACATCGCAAAAGTGAACCAGCAACTCAGCGGTGAAGACGCGGCGGTTGTGGTGCTGAAAGGCGCCGGAGGCATCACCGCGGTTCTGGACGGCAATATTTCGGCTCCGGGTTACGGTCCACTGCCGACCGATCGCCTTGAAATCATGGGTACGCGCGGCACATTGCTGTTCGATCGCGACCGGCTGATGATGGTCGGATCGGACGACCCACCGATCGTATTCGACCTGGCACAGAACTACCAGGCTTGCTTCAGCAGCGCAGTGGCAGAATTTGCGCGTGGATTGCGCGAGAACAAGCCGTTTGCCATGGATCGCCTGGACAACCTCGAAACGCTCAAACTGATGGAGCAGAGCTATATCGCGGCCGGCATGAAAATCTGATTCGGACGCTTAAACCCGTTCCACCAGCAATGCGATGCCTTGCCCAACGCCGATGCACATCGTGGCCAACGCACGCTGCGACCCCCGCTCGCGCATTTCGTAAATTGCGGTCGTCACCAGCCTTGCCCCGCTCATGCCGAGCGGATGTCCCAACGCAATTGCGCCTCCGTTCGGATTGACGCGCGGGTCGTCGTCGGCAATCCCCAGTTCATTCAACACCGCGACGCCTTGGGCCGCGAACGCCTCGTTCAGTTCGATCACGTCGACCTGATCGAGTTTGGTGCCAGTTCTCGCCAGCAATTTCTGCGTCGCGGGCACCGGCCCCATGCCCATGATACGAGGCGCACATCCGGCGGTTGCGACGCCGATCACCCGGGCCAGCGGTGTCAGGCCATGCCGGACAGCGGCGGCCTCGCTTGCGACGATCAATGCGCAAGCGCCGTCGTTGACACCCGAAGCATTACCGGGTGTGACCGTTCCATCCGGCTTCACCACGCCCTTCAGTTTCGACAACGCTTCGAGGCTGGTTTCGCGCGGATGTTCATCGCGCTCCATCAGCACAGCGTCACCTTTTTTCACCAGGATCTTGACCGCCACGATTTCCTTCGCCAACCGGCCGCTGCTCTGTGCGGCCAGCGCTTTTTGCTGGGAGCGAAACGCGAACGCATCTTGCCTGGCGCGGGTAATGCCGAATTCTGCCGCGACGTTTTCGGCGGTCTCGGGCATGGAATCGGTTCCGTATAGCTGCTTCATCAGTGGATTGATGAAACGCCAGCCAATGGTCGTGTCGTAGACGGCATTCGTGCGCGCGAATGCACTATCGGCTTTTGGCATGACGAATGGTGCGCGCGACATGCTTTCCACTCCGCCAGCAATCACGAACGCGGCTTCACCTGCCTTGATTGCACGCGCCGCAATACCGACCGCATCCATGCCCGAGCCGCACAGGCGGTTGATGGTGCTTCCGGGCACTTCCTTCGGCAGTCCGGCCAGCAGCAACGCCATGCGCGCGACGTTGCGATTGTCCTCGCCTGCCTGGTTGGCGCAACCGTATACCACGTCATCCACGGCATTCCAGTCCACCGAATGGTGTCGTGCCATGAGCTCACGCAGCGGAACAGCAGCAAGATCGTCCGCTCGGACTGACGACAGTGCCCCGCCATAGCGGCCGATCGGCGTCCTCAGCGCGGCACAAATAAAAGCTTCAGTCATGTCTGTCTCCCTTCCATTTCAGCGATCGAGTTGATGTGCGAAGCGCTGACTTACCAATCCACGATCGTGCCGTCATCCAACACGGCATGGCCGGCGTGCATGATCTCCTGCTTGAACGGATGCCGCGCGATGGCTTTTTCGTCGACCTCGACACCGAGCCCTGGCTGCTCCGGAACCTGCCAGAAGCCGTCCTGCATGCGAATCGGTCCACGCACGACTTCGTGATACCACGGCACCGCACCGGACATTTCTTCCTGGATCACGAAATTCGGCGTCGCGATGTCGAAATGCAACGCGGCGACGCCGGCAAGCGGACCAAGCGGATTATGTGGAGCAATCCCGATCCCCGCCGTGTCTGCCATGGCTGCGATCTTGCGTGCTTCGGTGAAGCCCCCGACGTGGCACAGATCAGGTTGCGCAATGTTGATCGCGCGCAGCCGGAACAAGTCGTCGAATTCGCGCCGGTCTACCAGGCGCTCTCCGGCCGCGATCGGCACCGGAGACTTGTCGAGGATCTGCTTCATGCCCGGCGCATCGCCGGGCTGGATCGGTTCTTCGACAAACAGGGGCCGGGACGGGACCAGCGCATGGATGTATTGCAAGGCCGCGCTGGTCGACGCGGGACGGCCATGGAAATCGATCATGATCTCGATTTCATCGCCGACTGCTTCGCGCAATTTCTGCATCATGCCTCCCACATGGTCCTGCTGTTTCGGAGACGCCGTGAAGTGCGTGTACGGGATAAACACGACCTTCAACGCACGGTAACCCTTGTCGATCACTTGCAGACCGCGCTCCACCACCGCGCCATGGTCCATGCTTTCATACACGGACGTCATATCGCCGAAGCCCAGATGGGTGTACACCTTGATCTTGTCGTGCGTTTTGCCGCCAAGCAGGCGCCATACCGGGACGTTGAGCACCTTGCCCAAGATGTCCCAAAGAGCCATTTCAATGCCGCTGACGGCGGTATTGCCAATCACGCCAAGGCGCCAGAAGGAATGCTTGAACATGATGCGTACGGCCTGCTCGATGTCGCGCGGATCGCGGCCAACCAACAACGGCTCCAGGTCCTGAACCGCGCCGACCACGCCGCGTGTCTTCCACTCGAGCGTGGCCTCGCCCCATCCCACCAGCCCGGGCTGGTCGGTTTCTACGCGCACGAATACCCAGTTGCGCATCTCTGCATTGCAAACAGCAGTCTTGATCGCCGTTATTTTCATTGTTCTCCTCCAAAGACGTGAGATTAAAGCCAAGACTCGCGTGAAGCCAGTGCGACGGTTCGGGCATAATCGGCAGGCATTGCAATATTTCGGAGATCCAGTTGGCCCAAGCGATGGGACCATTCGATTACATCATTGTCGGCGCCGGGTCCGCCGGCTGCCTGCTTGCGAACCGGCTGAGCGCAGATGCGAACATCCGCGTGTTGCTGCTGGAAGCCGGTGGCAAAGATGACTATTTCTGGATCCACGTGCCCGTAGGCTATCTCTACACCATCAATAATCCGCGCACCGACTGGTGCTACCGGACGCAGCCCGACGAGGGCCTGAACGGCCGCAGTCTCAATTACGCGCGTGGTCTCGGACTCGGCGGCTGCTCCTCGATCAACGCCATGATCTACATGCGCGGTCAGAAGAGCGATTACGACTACTGGGCAGCGCTTGGCAACCGCGGGTGGTCCTGGGATGAAGTCCTGCCTTATTTCAAGCGCACCGAAGACTATGCCCATGGTGCCGATGATCTGCATGGCGCAGGCGGCGAATTGCGGGTCGAGGAACGCCGCGTGCACTGGGAAATCCTGGATGCATGGCGCGACGCGGCCGAAGAATGCGGCATACCGAAGATCAAGGAGTTCAACCGCGGGGACAACTTCGGCAACGCGTACTTCCAGATGAACCAGAAGCGAGGCGTGCGCTGGAGCAATACCAAAGCATTTCTGAGACCCGTGCTGCACCGGCCAAATCTCACAGTGCTCACACACGCGCATGTCAACCGGATCCGGTTCGACACATCGGCTGGGCACAGGCGCGCAACCGGCATCGAATTTCGCACGCGCGACGGCGCAAACCAGTTTGCGCAAGCGAGACGGGAAGTCATCCTGGCCGCCGGGGCGATCGGCTCGCCGCAGATTCTGCAGCTTTCCGGCGTCGGGCCGGGCGCAGTGCTGCAGAAATGCGGCGTTCCCGTGATTCACGAACTGCCCGGCGTCGGCGAAAACCTGCATGACCATCTGCAGATCAGGATCATGTACAAGGTCAGCAACACCGTCACGTTGAACGAACGCACGCATAGCCTGTTCGGAAAACTTGCCATGGGGCTCGAGTACCTTTTCTATCGCACAGGGCCGCTGACCATGCCACCGAGCCAGCTGGGCGCATTCGCGAA
>DATMZQ010000203.1:0-8698 GCA_035573615.1 Burkholderiales bacterium
GCGCCCCGAAAATCGCCAGCACGGTGTTCTGCAGGAAGATTGATGCTCCCAGCGTGGAAATGATGACCGGCAGGAAGCCGCGATTGCGCAACGGAAAGTACACGCCGTAATTGAAAATCAAGCCGAACACGCCCATGCCGATCAGGGCCAGCGCGAAAGACAGCCAGTACGGCATGCCGAGGCCGATTAGGAAGGCGACCATGATGTAGGCGCCCAGCATGGCGAAATCGCCTTGTGCGAAATTCACCACGTTGGTCGCCCGGATGATCAGCACAAAACCCAACGCAACGAGCGCGTAGATGCTGCCGAGCGCAAGGCCCTGGAACAATACCTGCAAATTGTTGGCTAGCGCGTCCACAACGCATCGTCTCCCTTGTTCATCCGTCCTGTGCCGATGCAGACAGGGACGTGCCGCCGGAACGTTTTATTTTGCGACGTCGATGTGCTCGACGAACTTGACCTTGCCGCCTTCGTTCTTGACGATGTTATAGCCGCGCAGGCCATCGCCATTTTCGTCGAAGGTATAGTTGCCTTCGACGCCCTTCCAGTTCTTCAATGCAAGGATCGCCTTGCGAATGTCATCGGGTTTGGCGCTCTTCGCCGTATTCATTGCAGTGGCGATGACAGTAAGCGCATCGTAGGCCCAGCTCGAATAGACATCGGGTTCCAGATTGTACTTGGCGCGGTACGCAGTCGCGAAAACTTTGGCTTCGGCATTCGCATCCGGATTGAAATCGGCTATGCCATAAGTGCCGTGAAGCGAGTCGCCGGCCAGCTTCATCGCGGTGTCCGTGACAATCGATGGCGAGCCGATCCAGGTGGCGGCCACGCCAAGCTGACGCAGCTGCTTGGCGAATATGCCGAGATCCTGCGAATTCGTCATATAGGTGCCAATCACGTCGGCGCCTGACTTCTTGATGGCCAGCACCACTGGCGTGAAATCCTGCGAATTGTTGGTATAGCCCTGAATCAATACCGGTTCTACGCCATGCGATTTCAATACCTCGGTCAGCGCTTTCTGTCCTCCCGAGCCGAACGCATCGGTCGAGTGCACAATCGCCCATTTCTTAAGCTTGAGCTTATTTACGCCGAAATCGGCAATCACGCGGGAGGAAAATGTATCGTTCGGGCGGCACCTGAAAACCCATGGATTGTTCACGTGCGTTAGGCTGGGATCGGTTCCGCCGATCATGGTCGGGATGCCGGCTTTCTGGATGGATGGGGATGCCGCCTGGATCTGCGTGCTGCGGATCGGTCCGATGATTGCCGGGATTTCCTTGTTGCCGCCCAATTTTGAAAAAGCCAGCACCGTGCCGGGATTGGTGGACTGGTTATCTTCGATCACCAGTTCGATCTGCTTGCCCAGAATCCCGCCCTTTTTGTTGAGCGTATCAACGGCGAGCTTCGCGCCATTCAGGGTATAACTGCCGGCTTCGGCGTTTGGGCCCGTGATTTCGCTGATCAGTCCGATTTGGATCGACTCGGCGGCTGCCGACAAGGCGAACAGCGTTGCAACAGCGCCAGCAGACAGAGCGCTCCAGAGCGATACACGCATGAATTTCTCCCAATGTTTTTTGTGCTTCGTAGCGCATCCAACCCTTTGTGCACCAGACCTGGCCATGCCGTCCAGTTGGGCCGGGCATGGGCTGATTGCATAGAGCGGGCAGGCATCGATAGGACCGCCGACGGGCGTTATGCTATGTCTCGCCTTACTCAGTGTCAACGCTGAGCCAGCGCGTTTGCTAGAGCCAGCGCATCATGCCGAGTTCTAGCGGGTGCGTGAGCAATTCATGCTGCGGAAAGAGACGGATGCGATATTCCAGCTTCCCGCATAACTCGGGTTTGAGTTCCAGAGCAAAGAGCTGCTCGCCGCGTTCGGTCGTCACGCCTTCCGATTCGAACCGGTATGTACTGGGCCGGCCGTTTGCCTCGTCGCCGGCCTGCTTGACCAATAGCAATTCCAGCGAGATATCTTCCGGCGCCAGACCAGCCAGAGAGACGCCGACCTGGAGGCGCAGTCCTTCACCGAACGCGATGCGCTTGCGCGTCGCGTCGAGCCGTCGCATCGTGACTTTGGGCCAGACTTCGCGCACGTGTTGTTTCCACAGTGCGAGCCGACGCGCCGGTTCAAAATCCGATTCGGCAAAACGGCGTCCCTGGCGGGTCGCCGGCAGATAGAACCTCGCGAGGTACTCGTTGACCATACGCGTCGATGAAAACCGCGGCAATATCGATGCAATCGACTGCTTCGCCATTCGAATCCAGTCTGCCGAGTACCCCATCTCGCCGCGCCGGTAGTAGGTAGGCACCACGTGATCCTGCAGCAACTCGTACAGCGTCCGGCTCTCTTCCAGATTGCGGCGCGTCTCGTCCAGGTTTTCGGCCACCGGCTTGATGGCCCAGCCGTTGTAACCGTCGTACCCCTCGCCCCACCATCCGTCGAGCACGGAAAGATTCAGCACGCCATTGATGCCGGCCTTCATGCCGGAGGTACCGCTGGCTTCCTGCGGATACATCGGATTGTTCAGCCATACGTCCACGCCAGAGACCAGCCGGCGTGCCAGATGCAGGTCATAGTCCTCCAGCAGCAAAACTTTGCCTTCGAATTCTGGCAGGCGTCCAATGCGATTGATCTCGCGGATTACGTCCTGACCCGGGACATCCGCCGGGTGAGCCTTTCCAGCGAACAGAAACAGCACCGGCCTGGTCTGGTCCCCGAGAATGGTGCGCAGCCAATCGAGATCCCGGAACAGCAGCGTCGCGCGCTTGTAGGTCGCGAACCGGCGCGCAAATCCTATCGTTAATACGTTCGGGTTGACCGGATCGGCGTAACGCAGCAGCCGGTCCAGATGGGCTTCCGACCCGCGATTGCGGAAATGCTGTTGCGCCACGCGATGGCGCACTACGTGCAACATCTGCGCCTTGAGCGATTGCCGCACACTCCAAAACAGGTGGTCAGGGATGGAGCCCAGGCGTTCCCTGAAATCCTGGTCGCCGGCATGATTCGCCCAGTCGAGACCCAGAAATTTATCAAACTGGTCGGACCACTCCGGCGCGAGGAAAGTCGGCACATGCACGCCGTTGGTGACGTAGGACAACGGGTTTTCCTTCGATTCGAGTTCAGGCCATAACGGGGCACAAATGCGCGATGACACGCTGCCGTGGATACGGCTTACACCGTTCTGGAAACGCGAACCGCGGGTTGCGAGCGCCGTCATGTTGAACTCGTGTATCCCGTCAACCAATCCCAGCGCAAAAAACTGTTCTTCCGTAAGGCCAAGTTGTTTACGTAACCAGGGAAAATACTGGCCGATGGTCTCGGCACTGAAATGGTCATGTCCTGCGGGAACCGGGGTATGCGTGGTGAATACCGTATTCGCTGCGACCGCTTCCAGTGCGGCCGCGAATGGAAGGCCCGAGGCCACCAACGTACGCGCGCGCTCCAAAACCAGGAATGCGGGGTGACCTTCATTGATATGCCAGGCGGTAGGAGCAATGCCCAATTCCGCGAGCGCCCGTACCCCGCCGATGCCAAGTACGATTTCCTGCTGGATACGTGTAACGCGATCGCCTCCATACAAGCGGTACGTGATGTTGCGATCGTCTGCAGAATTCTCTGGCAGATCGGTATCGAGCAGATAAAGCGTCACATGTCCGATGAGTGCCTGCCATACTTTGACTTGCACGTTGCGCCCCGGAAATTCGATCGCAATACGCACATCCGAACCGCCTTCGCGCCGCACCGGGGTGACCGGCAGATCCTCGAAATCCGAGTCGGCATAGAGCGCCTGCTGGTTACCCTCGGTGTCGATTGTCTGGTGGAAGTAGCCTTGCCGGTACAGCAGGCCGATACAGACAAATGGCAGCCGCATGTCGCTTGCCGATTTGCAATGATCGCCGGCGAGAATGCCCAGTCCTCCGGAGTAGATCGGCAGGCTTTCGTGGAATCCAAACTCCGCGCAGAAGTAGGCGACCAGGTCGTTTTTGCGCAGCCATTCCGAACCGTTGCGACGCAGCGGCTCCTTCAGGTAGACGTCGAAGGCGGACAGCACCCTGTTGAAGTTCCCCAGAAAAATCGGGTCATCTGCTGCTGCGACGAGTTTTTTCTCGTCGATACGCTTGAGAAACGCTTTTGGATTGTGGCTGACTTGTTCCCAGAGCTGCGGATCGAGCCGCGAAAACAGCTCCCGTGTTTGGCGGTCCCAGCTGTACAACAGATTGTTGGCGAGCTCTTCAAGCCGCGCGAGCCGGAGCGGAAGCCTGGGATTGACTTCCAGAGTGAACGGGGTGCCACTGGCCATAGAGGGTCTCAGGATGCCAAATTATCAAAAAGAGTTTTGCATATACCGCACAGCATGTCGCCTTAGCGGGTGCTCATCACAACACATAGCGGGCGAGATCCTCGCTCTGCGCTAGCTCCTTGAGCCGGACGTCAACATAGCCTGCATCGATAACGATGTCCTTTCCTTGCTCGCGCGCCGCGTCGAAAGAGAGTTCCTCGAGCAGTTTTTCCATGACGGTGTAGAGCCTGCGTGCGCCGATATTTTCGGTTTTTTCGTTGACTTGCCACGCAATTTCCGCCAAGCGGCGGATGCCGTCCGCGCGAAATTCAAGCATGACTTGCTCGGTTTCCAGCAGAGCCTGGTATTGGCGCGTAAGGCAGGCATCGGTGGACGTCAGGATGCGTTCAAAATCTTCCACGGACAGGCTGTTCAATTCCACGCGGATCGGAAAGCGACCCTGCAATTCCGGAATCAAATCGGACGGCTTGGACAAATGAAACGCGCCGCTGCCGATGAACAGAATGTGGTCAGTCTTGATCATGCCGTACTTCGTATTGACTGTCGTCCCTTCTACCAGGGGAAGCAGATCGCGCTGGACGCCGTGCCGGGACACCTCCGCGCCGCCGGTCTCCTGGCGGCTGGTGATCTTGTCGATTTCGTCGATGAAGACGATGCCGTTCTGCTCCACGTTGTTCAGCGCTTTGAGTTTGAGATCGTCATCGTTCACCAGCTTTGCCGCTTCTTCCTCGGT
Source organism: Burkholderiales bacterium (assembly GCA_035573615.1). GTDB lineage: Bacteria > Pseudomonadota > Gammaproteobacteria > Burkholderiales > JACQAP01 > JACQAP01. Next base: position 5,035 of record DATMZQ010000203.1, read on the forward strand.
CAGCAGGTTCATCGCTTCCCGGATCTTGAGCTTGCGCATTTTGCGTCGCGCGCTGCCGAGGTTCTGGAACATGCCCTGGATCTGCGACGTCAGGTCTTCCATGCCGGGCGGAGCCAGAATTTCCATCTGCGCCTGTGCGGCCATCAGCTCGATTTCAATTTCCTTGTCATCGAGCTCTCGTTCCCGCAGGCGTTTGCGAAATTTTTGCCGGGTCGCATTATCGCCGTCATGCGCCTCATTTTGCGTACCGGTTTCCCGCGCCGTCGGCAGCAAGGTATCCAAAATGCGTTCTTCGGCAAGATCCTCCGCGCGATGGCGCACTTTGCGCGTTTCCTGTTCACGGGTCTGCTTTATCGCGGTTTCGACCAGGTCGCGCACGATTGAATCGACATCCTTGCCGACGTAGCCTACTTCGGTGAATTTGGTTGCCTCGACCTTAATGAACGGCGCTTCCGCAAGTCTCGCCAGTCGCCGGGCAATTTCTGTTTTGCCCACTCCGGTGGGCCCGATCATCAGAATATTCTTGGGCGTGATTTCCTGACGCAGCGGTTCAGCCACCTGCTGGCGGCGCCAGCGATTGCGCAATGCAATTGCCACAGCGCGCTTGGCATGGTCCTGGCCGACGATATGTTTGTCCAGTTCGTGGACAATTTCCTGGGGAGTCATGGAAGACATAAAAATTTGCTGGCGGTGAAATTGCGCTGATCCGGTGTGGCAGTCACGTTAGCGGGACGCAACCGCCAAACACTCAGTCGAGGGTCTCGATCACGTGATTCTGGTTGGTGTAAATGCAGATCTCGCCGGCGATCGTCAACGCTTTTTTGACAATGTCTTGCGGCTGCAATTCGGTGTTCTCCAATAGGGCACGTGCAGCCGCCTGCGCATAAGGACCGCCGCTGCCGATTGCGACCAGGCCCAGTTCGGGCTCCACGACGTCGCCGTTGCCGGTGATGATCAATGACGCCTCGTGATCGGCTACTGCCAGCATGGCCTCCAGCCGGCGCAGGATGCGGTCGGTACGCCAGTCTTTCGCCAGTTCCACCGCCGAGCGCAGCAGATGACCCTGGTGCTTTTCGAGTTTTGCCTCAAAGCGCTCAAAGAGCGTAAATGCATCCGCCGTCCCACCGGCAAAGCCGGCGAGGATGCGTTCATGAAACAGCCGCCTGACTTTTCGCGCGCTCGCCTTCAGTACGACATTGCCGAACGTCACTTGGCCGTCACCGCCCAGTGCAACTTTTTGACCGCGGCGAACGGAAATGATGGTAGTGCCGTGAAAGGGTTCGCTCATCGAGTGTTTTTGGAACTAGCGCCTGGATGCCGCAGCCTGCCTTAAGACAATGCCGGCGCCCGAAGCGGGCGCCGGCAGGAATCAGAAAGGAATTGTACTGGAGAGTTCAAACAGCCGGTTTGGGAACAGTGCGCTCCAGGCTTGAAAAAATGACGCCGACGACCGCCATCGCCCAGACAATGATGGCGCCAGTCGGCAGGTCGAACAGGTTGGACGCAACCAGTCCGAGCAGGTAACCGAGGCCACCCACAACATAGGACTTTGCAAGCCGCCAGCGAACCGCGTTGCGCGATGCGAGTGCGGGAACGATCAGACTGGAAAATACCAGGTACACCCCGACCATTTGCACCGACGCGGTGACCGAGAGCCCAAATAGCAGATAGAAGCCGACGCGCCCGAGCCGCTGGCGCCCCACACCGAACCACGCACCCAGCACAACGGCAGTCAGGACCGCAACCACTATCACTTGCATTTGTCCGACCCAAAGAATCTGCCCGACCAGCATATCCTTCAGATATTCGCCGCCGTGCGGATTCCCGGCGAGCAACAGAATCTCGAGTGTGGCGGCGAGCACGAATACGGTGCCAATAATCGCTTCCTGAATATCCGGCCAGCGCTTCTCCGTCCACGTCAGGAATAGCGCTCCGAGCAGCGCAGCCGACAGTGCGGCCAGCTGTACAGCGATGCCCTGGCCTTCCCAGCCGAAGAAATCCGCTGCTATAACCCCCACTCCCGCGATCTGCGCGATCGCAATATCGATGAATACGATACCCCGGTTGAGTACCTGGATCCCCAGCGGGGCGTGCGTCGCGGTCACCAGCAAACCGGCAATCAGCGCCGGAAGCAGTAAGCTGAACTCGAGATGAGCCATGTTATTTCTTAACCGCTTTGAGCCGAGCGATGGAATCATCGAACAGGCCGAACAAATCTTTCGCCCCCGGGGTTCCGCCCACGGTGTACGGTAACTCGACTACCGGAAGATTGGTTTTTTCGCCAAGCGAGATGACCGCTTTCGGGTCCTGATATGCAGAGCGGGAAATGACATCGGCCGCGCCGCCTTTCAAGCGTGCTACCAGATCGGAAAGATGCCCGGCGCTGGGCGGAATGCCCGGCTTGGGTTCGACATTCATGACTTCCACCAGGCCCAGCCATTTGATGAGATATACCGTGTCCTTGTGGTAGGGGACAATCCGCATTCCCCGCAATGGAGCGGCATCTTTTTCCCAGCGCGCGATCGCCTGGTTCCAACGCGCCTGGAAATCTTTACTGCGCGCCTGGTAATAGGGGACATTGGCTGCATCGATCTGCTCCAGGCGTTGCGTGAGCACCAGTCCGACTTTAGCAACGTTATGCGGATCGAGCTGGATGTGCGGATTGCCAGCCGGGTGAATGTCGCCTTCGGCGCGATCCAGGCGCGTGGGGACTTCCAGCCGGTCAACGAAATCGGCCGCTGCGATATACCCCGGTTGACCTGGTTGTACTTTCTGATTTCCCGCGGTCTGCTGCAGTACCGGCAACCAGCCGATCTCCAACTCCGCGCCGGTGCAAATCGACAGATCTGCGCTGCGCATGCGCGCGACAAGGCTCGGGCGCGCCTCGATGCGGTGTGGGTCCTGCAAGGCATTGGACGCCTGATAAACGGTGACCTTATCGCCTCCGACTTCGCTGGCAAGCGCAGCCCATTCGGGAAGGCAGGCGAATACATTGACCTTGGCAAACGAGGGCGTGCAGGCCAGTAGTAGCGCGGCCGTTACGGCTATTGATAACCATCTGTTAAGGCTGTTCATGGTTCTTTTCCCTTTTTGTGATGTCAGTGCTCAAAACTTGTGCGCGCCGTGGGTGCCAAGGCTCATGATGTACTGCAGGAAAACCTGGTTGTCCGTTTCATTGAACCTGGCCTGGTCACGGGCGAACTGCAGGCGAAAGCGGGAGAACTCGGACGGTGAAAAATCAATCATTGCCGTGCTGCGTTTGGGATCGTTTTGCGCCAATCGCGGGAAGTCCGCGGCGGTGAGCGCGCCGCTGTTGACCAGCCCGATATCGGCATTACCGCTGTTCAGTTCTTCGTAGCGCAGCCCCGCGCGCCAGCGCGGCATGAATTGATATACCCCTTGCATATACCAGCCCGACTGGCTTGATCGGTATCCATCCGACAGATTTGCGCCTGTAGTGTTGAACGCCAGCGACCCGTCTTCGGTGCGATGCATGTATTCGGCCTGGAACTTGAAGTTGCGATCGACCGTGTTGCCGTTCGGCGCCCACTTCCACACCAGATCCAGCCCCCACATGTTGCTGTCCCCGGTAAAGGCATTGGTAACTGGGGTACCGATAGCATCCACATCGTCGTAGGTGCGGTCTTGTGCCTTGGTGGCGCGA
>DATMZQ010000204.1:0-11067 GCA_035573615.1 Burkholderiales bacterium
ACATCGCGCTGGCATCGAACAGGCGTTCAATCAGTACTCGGTGCTCGTATTCCCGGACCAGCATCTTACGACTGACCAGCACCTCGATTTCGCGCGCAATTTCGGCCCGCTCGAAACGACTATCCACGCTACGCGCAGCGACGCAAAGCTGCGCGTGCGTGCCGAGATTGCGGATGTGTCCAATCTGAGCCCGGACGAACAGATCTGGGACAGGGCGAGCCGCAAGCGCATGTTTGAAATGGGCAACCGGATGTGGCACACAGACAGTTCGTTCCGGCGCGTGCCCGCCAAGGCGTCGCTGCTGTACGCCCGCAGCATTCCGCCCGTCGGAGGCCAGACGGAATTTGCCGATATGAGAGCCGCCTACGACGCTTTGCCAAGTGAAGCAAAGGAGCGACTGAGCGGACTGGTGGCCGAGCATGCCATCATGTACTCGCGAAAGAAATTGGGCTTTACCGACTTTTCCGACGAAGAGAACCAAAATCTTCCGCCCGTTCCACAAACGCTCGTGCGTCGCCATGCCGGATCCGGACGCGTGGGACTTTACCTTGCCTCGCATGCCGGCCGCATCTTCGGCATGCCGGACGATGAAGGTACTGCCCTCCTGCAGCAACTGATTGCGCATGCGACCCAACGACAGTTCGTCTATGCGCATCGCTGGCGTGTGCATGATCTGGTGATGTGGGACAACCGCTGCACCATGCATCGGGGTAAAGGTTACGACGATTTGCGCTGGCCGCGAGACATGCAGCGCGCCACGGTCTCCGATATTGCGCCGACCTGTGAGCAGGAAGGCATCGCCGTGCCCGCGGCAGCATAAGATCGGTTCTTCGTCACCACCACCCGCGCGACAGCATCGCGCAAGGTGGCCGGGCTGGTTCCGCGCATGCTTGCTATTCCGTCTGACATTTCGGGTTCGCGGGTTCGAATCACACCCAGCCGACCTGGCACACTCGGCACCGACAGCGTGATGTCCATGTCTTCTGCAAGATAGCAAATACCGCAGCAAAATCGCGAGTGTGCTGCGCATTGTTCGTCCCGAGGCAAACAGTACGGCGTACACTGCCGCCACGGGTTGGTCCGCGATGCGCCATAATGCATGTTCTGCCTATCTTGAAACCCGATCACCACCCCCAATATCAATTGCTTGAATCAACCTTGATCCTATGGCGATGACAAACTTTCTTTTTTCAGCGCGAAACTGGCTTGCCGCTGCAACGGCAATTTTTGTTGCCCTGCTGAGTTTTGCACTGTTCGCGCAGGACGCCGAAGCCGCACGGCTGGGCGGCGGCAGGAGTTTTGGTCGCCAGTCGCAGGGCGTAACCCGACAGCAGGCGGCACCACCGCAGCAACCAGCAAAAGGTGCTGCGACTAACCCGGCGCAGCAGCAAGCACCTGCGCCCGCAGGCAACCGCTGGTTGGGCGCCCTGGGTGGCATCGCGGCTGGATTGGGCATTGCAGCCCTGCTTTCTCACTTCGGGTTGATGGGACCGTTCGCTTCGGCGCTCGGCAGCATCCTAGTGATCGGATTGCTGATCTTTGCCGGCTTTCTGCTATGGCGGCTGTTCTCGGCGCGCAGCAACCCCGCCGTTGCAGGACGCAGCCGCAATGCAATGTTCAATGAACCACCCGCGCCGGTCATGCAAGGCTCGACCGCATCGACCAATGTATATGGTGCACCGGTGCGGCAAATGCCGGAGTCGGCATCATCCTGGAATGTGCCGGCGACGTTCGATACCGCGGCTTTTTTGCGCAGCGCCAAGGTTTATTTCACGCGACTGCAGGCAGCCTGGGACGCCAGGGACTTTGAAGACATTCGCAGGTTTACCACCCCGGAAGCCTTTGCTGAAATCAGGATGCAGGGCAATGAGGCTCTGGGCAAGACCGATCGAACTGAAATCGAACAGCTTGATGCAAGCCTGCTGGGCATCGAGACCACGCCCACGGAATACGTAGCAAGCGTGAGATTCACCGGAGCGCTACGCGAAGACGGCGGCGCGCCGGAAGCATTCGAAGAGGTATGGAATCTGGCCAAGCCAACCGACGGCCGAACCGGCTGGATGTTGGCGGGAATCCAGCAGGTGCATTAGCGGCGCCCACAATAGTTCGCGCCGGTGAAGAGGGCACACTAGAGGGTGCCCTTTTTTTGTGCGCGATTTTCGGTTGTGCGCTTCTTCAAAATCCTGACCGGCTGCAGCGCGATAGAATTCAGCCGTCATAAGTACACATAGGCTTGCGGCACACGCGACGCTGCAAGCGCGCACCACCGGTTTGGTGGATCATGACCTGTTGCACTGCTAGCGTGCTGCTCACGTCCACCCCAAGCCTGGACGCTGGCAATCGGTCGCCTCTTTAATGCAAAGGAACATTCATGAAAACTCGCAAGCTGGGCCGCTCCGGTCTGGAAGTTTCTCCGTTCGCATTCGGGGGTAATGTATTCGGATGGACCATCGACGAACCGACCTCCATGCGCCTGCTGGATCGTTTCGTGGCCGAAGGCTTCAATTTTATCGATACCGCTGACATGTATTCACGCTGGGTGGCAGGCCACCGTGGCGGCGAATCGGAGACCATTATCGGCAAATGGCTAAAGAAAACCGGCAAGCGGGACAGCGTCGTCATTGCAACCAAAGTGGGCATGGAAATGGGGGCGGACAAGAAAGGGCTTGCGCCGGACTATATTGAGCGAGCAGTAGAGAATTCGCTCGAACGGCTGCAGACCGACTATATCGACCTGTATCAATCACACACCGACGATGCGGAAACGCCGCTTGCCGACACGCTGGGCGCTTACGAAAAACTCATCAGAGCCGGCAAGGTCAGAGCGATCGGCGCGTCAAATTACAGCGCTGAGCGATTTGATGAAGCACTGGCACTGAGCAAGAAACACAGCCTTCCGCGCTACGAGACAATCCAGCCGCTCTACAACCTTTACGACCGTGCCGAGTTCGAGCAGAAGTTGCAGGGCGTCTGCATCGCAAATGCTGTAGGCGTGATCCCCTATTTCTCTCTTGCAAGCGGTTTTCTGACCGGAAAATACCGATCCGAGGCGGATTTCGGGAAGAGTCCGCGCGGACAGGGGATGAAAAAATATTTGAATGACCGCGGCTTCCGGATTCTGGCAGCGCTGGACAAGGTAGCTCGTGAAACGGCGGCAACGCCCGCGCGCGTGGCATTGGCGTGGCTAATGGCGCGGCCCGGCGTAACGGCGCCGATTGTCAGCGCAACCAACTTGCCCCAACTCGAGGAACTCTTCGCGGCGACACGCCTCATTCTTGATTCATCAGCACGCGCACAACTCGATGCCGCAAGTATGGCGGCCTGAAGCGCCCCGCAAAAACACACGCCCCGGTAACGGGGCGTTTAACTGGAAATGCAACGGTGTATTGCCCGGTGCGTTACGTCACGCGATATTCACTTCGTTATGATTATGGGCGTTCGCGTTGGCGGCTGCGGCACGCTTGGCTCCGGGTTTGGGTCCAGTAGCCTTCGGCGGTACGTAAGCAGACAGACGGCAACTCACGCCCTCAATCTTCTTCCCTCCATTGAAGCGCGTCACTTGGCAGCAAATCACGTCTCCGGCGGCCGATAGTTCAGCAATATGTGTCAAAACCTGCGGTTTCGAGATATGAAGGGCCTTGGCAATCTCGGCATCCAATTGTTCGCCATTGGTTCTCAAAAATAAAAGAATGTTTGCTTTCATGCGAGGGATTCCTGCGGGGTGGCTTCGAGTGGGTCGCACAGTTTGCGCTTTTGCCGGCTTCTGAGCAAGACCAAATCCACGCGTTATTCAGAAATAACTGAGCAATCTGCACCGAATCCCTTGATTGCAGGTTGGTTATACACTGTAGCGAGTGCCCGCTGGGCTTCCCGGATATGAAGCCCTTCAGGATTCGCACGCCAGCCGAGCGCTGGCGCCATTCATCTCTTATCGTGAACTCGTGTCGGAGGTGTCTTCAACGTCGCTGGAGTCCTCGGACGACATGTCATCGTCCTGACCTTCCCGCCTGAGCACCAGGATTTCGGAAGCCTGTGAGGTTTGCTCCAGGGCGGCCAGCAAATCGCGTAGTGACCCTTGCCAGTTCGTGGGGAGAATGACTACAAGCTTGTCTTCCATACCTTCCGGTATGCCTTGCAGCTGAGTCGATTGGTCGCCACCCATTTGCTGTTCCGACCCGGATTCGACCGCCGCCGATTGGTGTTCGTCCTGATCATTACTGCTATTGCTCTCAGCACTTTCTGCGCTTTCCGCATTCGTTGCCTGCCCTGCGTTTGCTGCATTTGCAGAGTCAGAACTACCTTGGGGCTGCTGCGTATTTTGCACTCCGCGCTCAGCACTCGCGGCTCGTCCATCGACATACTGCCATCCGGTGGTTTTTCCGTTGCTCTGTGCCGACTCCGCGGATGCGCCGCCAGCCGAGGAGTTATGCTGATCGGATGCTTGCGGCTGTTGCGATGAATCCTTGTCTGCGCCCGCCCAAACCACTGCCGGGCATATTCCCACCACTAGTACAGCAATTGCAGTCTTAAGCTTCATGTCATCTCCTGTTCAGTTGCGCGCGGGACTGATGCGTACCGCAATTCGCCGGAAAAAATTTCTCCCTGTAAAAGAGGACATGCCGCATCCAATCAGGTTCCGGAATTGCTCAATTCGAAATGTAACGGCGGAGTAGGCCGTTTACCGACATGGACTACAGCACTTGGCCGGTTGCTGCAGCTTAGTCGTGTCCCCACACCTCAACGATCCGCGCATCGCGACCACAGGACGTTCGGTAGAACTTGTAGCGTATGGGGTTCTTCTTGTAATAGTCCTGGTGATATTCTTCGGCGGGATAAAAAGTGCCGGCAGGGACGAGTTCGGTATACACATGCGACAGCCGTCCGCTCTTCTCGAGCGCAGCCTTGCTCGCCTGCGCTGCAACGCGCTGGGCATCATTCTGATAAAAAATTACCGTGCGGTACTGGTCGCCTTTATCGCAGAACTGCTGGTCCTTCACCGTGGGGTCCACGTGATGCCAGAAATAATCCAGTAACTGTTCATAGCTGACTTTCTGCGGGTCGTAGGTTACGCGCACGGATTCCGCATGTCCGGTACCGCCGCGGCTGACCTGTTCGTACGTTGGGTTTTTCAGTTGTCCCCCGGCATAGCCGGACTCGGTGCTCAATACGCCAGAAACCTTGTCGAAATCGGCTTCAACGCACCAGAAACAGCCGCCAGCAAAAATCGCCGTGGCCACCGCGTCCGGCTGTGCAGCAGCGGCGTTGGTGGTCTTAGTCTGTGCGGATGCGGCGAACGGAAACGGTACGAAGATCAATACGAAAAACGCGAAACGAAAGAAGCGGTCCATGTTTTTTTCCTGGTAAGCGATTCATTGACGTACAGCCGGCAAGTTGCCGCTGTCTTTGAGCAATACGGTCGTTAGCCCGGCGTGGATTCACCTTCCGCCATCTCGTAGTCAATGAAACCGCGCAGCAGCGCGCGGCGACGGGCGCTCACTGTTTGTGCCAGGTCTGGTCGGGATCGAAGCGCGATATCCCGGCGGCGACATCCTGTGTCTTGCGACCCAGATTTTTTTCATAAACCACGCCGTCGTGATTGAACATAAAGGTCATGACACCGGATGCGCCGTACCGTGCCGGATAAGCAAGGACTGCAAAACCGCCGATCAACTTTCCACGCACGAAATAATCGTACGCACCCCCGGGCGCGTTATCTCCCTGGCGGGTCAGAATCTTGTAGTAGTAACCATGATAGGGCGCAAGCGGCTTAACTTCTGCGCTCGTGTACCCCTCCTGCGCGGCCGCCGCAAGTAGCGGGCCGAGCGGGCTCGGCGATTCATCGGCATTGCTTTGCCAGTAAAGTCCATCGTGCTTGCCAGGACTGCTGGCGAAACGCGCCGCATAGTGCGGAACTCCGTCCACAGCCGCAACCTGACCCGCATAGTCGTTCTGGGCCTCTACGATTGCAACGCAGATCTGAATAGCCGAAAGTTCGTTGGTACCGATGCGGCGGGCAATGATTTCTTTTTCGCCTTCCGCACTATCGAAGTGCCAGCGCTCGCCGAATTTCACCAACGGAATCGGCAGCGGCCATTCGTCCGTGCCCACCAGCAGGGTTGCGCGACCATCGTCCTCGGTCACAATCTTGTTGGCTTCACTATATTCGCGCAGGAACGCTTCGCGTCCATGCGCGTCCGCTACCTCATCGCCTGAATCAAGCAGCTTGCGGGTGCGCGGTCCGAGGATCGAACCAAGCATGGTAACGTCATTGACCTTCACCGCTTCGACGAGGGCATCGACGGCCGCCTCAGTTGAGTCGAACGTTGTCTGCACGTCATTCCCGGCATGCGCGCAATGCGCAAAGGCGTAAGCCAATAAAATGCCGACCGTTGCCAATAGTCTCTGCCATTGGCTTGCGCCGTTGGTCCTTCCGTGCTTTTTAGCGCTGGCGCGCTTGCCCATGCTGACCGTCCCCGGAAGATCGCTGCCCGCCACCTTGCCGCGGGGCGGAGGAGCGTTGCGGTTGCGCTACCGGTTGCGGCTGTCCTGCTCGCTGGTAGCTGCTGTTGCCGCGCTGACTGGAATCGCGCACCACCGGCCCCTGGCCAATGCCATCGAACACGTGTGGCCTTGATTGCACGACCGGGCGGCTGGGTGCAGTAGGCATGGTGTCTGCACGTGGTACTCGGCTCGTTGGGGTAGGCATGACATCCGCACGCGGCATGCGGTTTGGCGCGGTAGGCATGGCGTCTGCACGCGGCATGCGGCTTGGCGCAGTAGACATGGCGTCTGCACGCGGCATGCGGCTTGACGCAGTAGGCATGTCGTCTGCACGCGGCATGCGGCGCGGTGCCGTCGGCGTAGCGGCGGCACGCGGACCGCTGCGCAGGTCTGGCGCTGCCGGCCGCGAATTCCCATCTTGACGCGGCCGTACGCGATCACCGGTCTGCGACCGGCTACTCGGAGCACTGCGCATATCAGGTCGAATGTCCTGAACCGTTCCTGGTCCTTGCAATCGCTGGGGCGGATTGCCGCGGAAATCCCTTCGCGCATCCGGCCTCGCATCCGCATGCGAAAATTCCCGGCGCAATCCCGCATCACGATAAGGCACGCCCCAACGGTGACCCGGATCGTGCATCCAGTTGCCCGCGGAATGGCGCGCAACCGGCCGATGGTAGAAATTATTGACGACAGTGACATGGTGATGGTGCCAATCGCAGTGGCCAAAGAAAAAACCTGCCCCTATCGCAATGCCTGCGCCCCAGAAAAATCCGGCACCGAATCCCGGATACGGATAGTAGCCTGGCCACGGCCCCCAGTAGACGGGCGGATAGGCCGGGTACCACCAGGATCCATAGACATATGTCGGGTCGTAGTACGGCACGTAGACGACCTGCGGATTGGCCTGCTCGATGACAATCGTCTGGCCCTGCGGCTCAACACGCACATTCTGGTTCGATTCCAGATTCCCCGCAGCGTGTGCCTTACGCCGCAGTTCCTGTACGGTATCCATCACCTGCTGCTGCTGCGAAAGAAAGGCGTCACCCAGCCGCTGCGTCCAATCCAGCTTTTCATCCATCATGGCAACGATCTGCGGAAAGGCGACCAATGACTTGACGCTGGGATCCCAATTGTTCTGCTCTGCCGCCTTTACGGCGTGATCTCCGCTCATTCCCGGATTTGCTTTTGACCAGCGCGCGGCTTGCACGACTTCAAGCGGATAAGTTGATGCCATCAGAATCTGCGACAACAATGCGTCTGGATAAAGTGCGATCGGCGCGAGCATCTGGTCGAGTTCCGGCTGCGTGAATGCTGTCTGTGTCGAGGGTTGGTCCGTCGCAGCCTGCCCGGATTGCGCATCGGCGGAATCCGCCGGTCCCAGCTCGATTACCTGCGAGTCTGTGGTCTGCGCAAACGCGACCGATGCGCAGAGCTGTAGTGCGACCAACTGTGTGGCTGCGACCCTTGGGCTTGCTCTCATGGGTTCACTCCTTGTTTTGGTCAGTCCCGGGCACTGCCCGGTACCGCACTATCCGGCCGGAAAAACCGGGTCTGTACCGCTAGTAACGCTGAAGATTCGACAAAAGCATACACCCACGAGTTGCACGTTTACCTTACGCGTGACAGTTCGTGACAAGAAAGTGAAACGGCGCACCATGGACCGTCTCCAGCACATTGATAACTATGACGGTGTGCGGATTGCTACCTCGGTCTGGCGTGTCTTCTGTTCCTTTTATGCTTGTCCATGATGCGTACCAAAGCCGCGCTTTCAGCGATCAGCCAGGCAATGAAATCATCCACATCGCGGCGAGAACGCACGGCCGCAGAACGCACGATGAAATACGCACGATCTGTGACCGAATCCTGGCGCAACGGCGCAACAAGTGCGCCATCGGCGAGAAGATCTGCCACAAGCGGACGGCGGCCAAGCGCGATTCCCTGACCACGCAGCGCGGCGCCGATGACCTGATCATAATGACTGAAGCGCAATGATCCCGCCGATTTGAGTTCCGGCATTCTTGCCGACTCCAGCCAGACACTCCACGAGAGCCACGGTATGGAGCCCTCGGCGTGGTCGAAATGCAGCAGCGTGTGACGACGCAGATCGCCCGGTGACCTCAGCGGCCGCGCGCGATCCTTCAGCAACTGCGGACTGCATACGACAACGATTTCCTCTCCGAACATGCGGATGGCACCGGGCGGCGCCGCCATAACGGGGCAGTAACGAATCGCCACATCAATCTGCTCCCGCTCCAGATCGAGCACCTGGTTGTTTGCCGAAATGCGCACGTCCAGATCGGGCCGCGTGTTACGAAAGGCAGACAGGCGCGGGATCAGCCACAACGAACAAAAAGCCATTGATGAAGTTACAGTGACCATGTCTTGCGTGTTCCCCGGAGCAATCCGCTCAGCGGCTTCATGCAAGGTGCGCAGAGCGATGTCCGCCGCGCGATACATCTCCCGTCCCGCCTCGGTCAGAGCCAGCCCCCGGTTACGGCGCGTGAACAGTTTTGCGCCAAGCCGCTCTTCCAGTGCATGGATCTGGCGGCTGATGGCGGATTGCGTCAGGAACAATTCTTCCGCCGCCCTGGTGAAACTCAGGTGGCGAGCCGCCGCCTCGAAGCCCCGAAAAAAGTCGAGTGCCGGCAACTGACTGGCTTTCCTAGCCATGCGTGTAGCTCATGCGAAACATTCCAAAAGATCGTTTGGTGCGCTCTTACAGAGTGCGGAAAATAGCATCGTGCAATGATTTACTGGAATGGCCGGCAGGTCAACCGCACGGTCATGTGATCGGAGGCAACATGCAAATCGAATTGAATTCTTCCACGCTTAACCTTTCGCCGGCCGGCGTCATTGCCGTGCAGGATGGCACAGGCACGCAGGTGCTGTGCCTATCCGGCGTCCTCTGGGTCACGGAGGAAGGAGAATCGAAAGATTCCATCGTAAGGGCAGGCGACGTGCTGACGCTGCGCAAGCCGGGCCGGACGGTGATTAGCGCGCTCGAAGCAGCCTCGTTGACGCTGATGGGGCCCGAACCATACAAGCTTAACGGGTCGCGGCAAAGAGACGTGCATCGACTGGTTGCGGATACCGTCGCATGCAGCTAACTGCGCTGCCAAACCACGTTTCTCCCCGCGCGCCAAAAACGCACGCGATCCGGTCGGTTCGTCCCAACGATGAAATTGGCCTGCAGCAGTTCATCGGCCGCCTGTCACCGGGCAGCCGCCATGCGAGATTTATGATGGCGATTCGAGAACTCCCCGATTACCTCCTCGACCGGTTCATCCATCCAGTGCGCGGAAGAGAAGCGGTATTGGTGGCAACTTCTCCGCGTGGCGGGATTATTGGGCTCGGACAATATGTGAGAGATGAGATTGGGGACGGCTGTGAAGTAGCAGTCGTCGTGGAGGATTCGTGGCAACGGCAAGGGCTGGGAACGGACCTTCTTGAGGCCGTGTTGCTCGTCGCACGAGAAAGCGGTATCAGGCATTTCCATGCCGAGGCGCTTGCAGATAACTATCCGATGCGAGCGCTGGCTCGCAAAATTGGATGCAAAATACGAATCAATCGTGAAGCGGCCTTCCTGGTACGGATCTCAGGGATCGTTCAATCGCCGGCCACGATCAGCGCTTCAATGAATTGACAAACAGGACCGTTCCGAAGGCCTAGTGTTTTGGCTTTTTTTCTTCCCGTAGTGAATCAGCCATGGCTTGCAGGAATCCGCTTGCAGCCTGAGAAAATCGTGTATTCAGCTGCCGCGCGGCTTCCAGACCGGCGATTTGCGCATCCGTCATTTGTAAGGCAATGCGCTCGGAAAACTCACGCATCGTCTGCGCCACCACCGTGCCCGTATCGGTGCCAAACCGCTGCGCATGCGTCACGAAGTCGCGAAACTCCGCCCTGACCGCCGCGCTTCCGGACTCGGCCACTTTGCCGGCCGCGCCGATGAAATCGCTCTCCAGCCTTTTCATTTGATCAATTGCCTGCTTCAATTCGCTGTCGCTGAACTCCCTGTGCTTCGCGGCGAGCTCTTGCAAGGCAAGTTGTGAGGCTTCCGCAGATTTCATCAGTGCCTGGTCCAGCCCGGACAACGCATCTGCAACAACTCCTCTGAGTTTGCCCGCCCGCTGACCGGCTCCCAAACTTATGCCTGTCGTCATGGCGTCCAGCACCTCTTTCATACCTTCATAATCGAAGCGCCGGGTCTGGAAAGCGCGCAACGTGAGGTCGCGAACACGTTCACGGATATGCTCGCCGCTTTTGACCGATTCCGCCGCCGCTTGCGCGAGCTCTTCGCCCGATAGGTTAGCGTTGCTGGTTGCCATCGCTGCCTCCATTGGAATTTAGGAAAGGTTATGTGAAATTGGCTCCCTGTTGTGCGTCTGCCCTGGCCGCCGCCTCGAAGCATGTCTGGAAGACCGTTTGCCTACACCGTACTTTCAACGCACGATGATTTCAACCCGCCGATTGCGAAGCTCTGCCACAGCCTCGGATGACTTGACCACCGGTTCACGCTTGCCCCGACCGGCAGCCTGGATCATCTTGGCAGGGATACCGCGCTTGATG